>NZ_LVCV01000444.1 GCF_001647195.1 Rhodococcus sp. EPR-157
CGCCAGCCCAGGTCACTAATCTGATAAGCGATGACCGAAACAGCAGCGCCACCGGACCTCGCCACCTGGTTGAAGTCCCGTACCGATACCGAACTCGTCGGCACCCTCACGCTGCGCCCGGACCTGACCGTGCCGCCGCCGTCGACGATCGCTGTGCTCGCCGGACGAGCCGAGCAACGGGCCTCGATCCTCCGGAGCGCCGACACGCTGGACACCCTTGCACTGACCATTCTCGAGCTGCTCGCCATCGAGGGCGCCCACGAGATGCCAGTGCCGCGCTCGCAACTCGACGCTGCCATCGACAAGCGAGCAAGCACCAAAGCCGTCGACAAGGCACTGTCGGCACTTCGCGAGCGTGCACTGGTCTGGGGCACCCGCTCGCTCCGGATGACACCTGCTGCTCGCGATGCGGTGCCATGGCGGATCGGGCGGATCCTCGATTCCACCGAGGTCCTGACCCCGGAGCGCATCACCGAGGCACTGGCCGAAATCGACGACAGCTCGCGCAAGCTGCTCTCGACGCTTGCCCGCTCGTCGCCCACCGGGCGCACCCGCGACGCCGCGCCGGGCACCTCACCCGACCGGCCCGTCCAGAAGCTCTTGCGGGCAGGCCTGTTGATCTGGCTCGACGAGCAGACCGTCGAACTTCCCGCTCAGGTCGGCCAGGCGTTGCGCGGCGAACCGATCTCGGACCCCACGTCGATGACACCGCCGAAGCCACAGGCGACCAAGAACACTCTCGCCGACGTCAACGCGACTGCCGCAGGCGAAGCGCTCGAATTGATACGGCACTGTGCAGCGGTCATCGATGCGCTGGCGGTCAGCCCGGCACCAGCCCTGAAAGCCGGTGGTCTCGGCGTGCGCGAAGCGAAGCGCATCAGCAAGGCCACCGGCCTCGACGACGCGCAGGTGAGCCTTCTCCTCGAACTGCTGGCGGGCGCGTCGTTGATCGCGAGCGGCACTCCCGATCCCGTGCCGACCAACGATTCCGGTGACGACTACTGGGCACCGACCGTCGCCGTCGATTCCTGGATCACTGCAACTCCCGCCGCACGCTGGCACGCGATCGCATCGGCATGGCTCGATCTCCATCGGGCGCCGTGGTTGATCGGCATGCGCGATCCCACCGACAAACCCGTCGCCGCGCTGTCCGAGGAAGTGCGCTCTCCCGCCGCACCTCGCGATCGTCGAACCATCCTCGAATATCTGGCCGAGCTGAGTTCGGGTACGGCGACGACCCCGACCGACGTCTCGCGGGGACTGGCGTGGCGGCGACC
>NZ_LVCV01000445.1 GCF_001647195.1 Rhodococcus sp. EPR-157
TGTCGACACCGGGCAAAGCACTACTGCACGGGGGCGACGCCGAGGCGTCGATGCGCGACGCGCTCCCGACCCCGATCGACTACGTACTGCTGCAGGCCGACCTGACACTCGTCGCGCCCGGGCCGTTGGAGCCGGACCTGCACGACCGCATCGGGCTCGTCGCCGACGTCGAATCGGCAGGTGCCGCGACGGTGTATCGCGTCACCGAGGACAGTCTTCGCCGCGCGCTCGATGTCGGGCTGAGCGCAGCCGAGCTGCACTCGCTGTTCGGGACACATTCACGAACGCCGGTTCCACAAGGGCTCAGTTACCTCATCGACGACGTCGCCCGCCGCCACGGCCGATTGCGGGCAGGCATCGCGTCATCCTTCGTACGATGCGAAGATCCAGCACTGCTGGCCGAGGTCCTGACCTCCAGCGCTGCGGAACAGTTGGCGCTGCGGGCATTGGCGCCGACGGTCGCCATCTCACAAGCATCTCTCGCGGAAGTCATGAATGTTCTCGGTGCGGCGGGCTTCGCCCCCGCAGGCGAGGACGCGAACGGCGCGATAGTGGATCTGCGGAGCCGCGGCGCGCGGGTCGCTGTCCGGCGCTCGCGTGCCCACTTCCGTAGTCCAGCCGTACCGACCGACGAACAGCTCGGACGCCTCGTCACCGAATTGCGGGCGGGTGAGCGGGCATCGACAGCCGGCGGGCAAGCTGTCCGTTCCGACGGGACGCGTGCCACCGGCACCGCAACGTTGGCGCTGCTGCAGACGGCGCTGAAGGTACGCCGCAGCGTCACCATCGGCTACGTCGACGCACAGGGCACGGCGTCGCAGCGCGTCGTGGACCCCGTCGGGATGGGTGGCGGGCAGCTGGAAGCCTTCGATCCGGCGACCGGCGAGATCCGGCGATTCACCCTGCATCGAATCACCTCGGTGGCCCTGGTCGACTGACGCGGCTCCGCCGCCGGCCGGCATGCGCGGCTCCGCCGCAGTGGCATGGTTGAGTGCACCCTGGTGCACTTATTCGTGCCACTGGAGCGGAGCGACTTGTGTCCCTGGAGCGGAGCGACTTCCCCCGCCCTCGAGCCGAGCGATTCGCGCGCACATGGCGCTACCGCCCCGAAGTCTGGACAATGGAGAAGTTGCGCACTTTCACGTGCGTCCAGAAGTGCTCTAGGAGGAACAAGTGACCGACGGACCTTTGATCGTCCAGTCCGACAAGACGCTGTTGCTCGAGATCGACCATGCCCTTGCCGGTGAAGCGCGCGGCGCGATCGCCCCGTTCGCCGAACTCGAACGCGCCCCCGAGCACGTCCACACGTACCGCATCACGCCGCTCGCGCTGTGGAACGCACGCGCCGCCGGACACGACGCCGAGCAGGTCGTCGATGCCCTCGTGAACTACTCGCGCTACGCAGTTCCGCAGCCGCTGCTCGTGGACATCGTGGACACCATGGCCCGCTACGGCCGACTGCAGCTGGTGAAGAGTCCGGTGCACGGACTGTCGCTGATCAGCCTCGATCGCGCGGTCCTCACCGAGGTCATGCGGCACAAGAAGATCGCCCCGATGCTCGGCGCGATGGTCGACGAGGACACCGTCATCGTCCATCCGAGCGAGCGCGGGCACCTCAAGCAGATGCTGCTCAAGATCGGCTGGCCCGCCGAGGACCTCGCCGGCTACGTCGACGGTGAAGCACACCCGATCGAACTCGACACCGAGGGCGGCAAGTGGACGCTGCGGGACTACCAGGAGATGGCCGCGGACTCGTTCTGGGCCGGTGGCTCGGGTGTCGTGGTGCTTCCGTGCGGCGCAGGCAAGACGATGGTCGGTGCCGCCGCCATGGCGAAGGCCAAAGCGACAACGCTGATTCTGGTCACCAATACCGTCGCCGGACGGCAGTGGAAGCGCGAGCTCATTGCGCGGACCTCGCTCACCGAGGAGGAAATCGGCGAGTACTCGGGTGAGCGCAAAGAGATCCGGCCTGTGACAATCGCCACGTATCAGGTCATCACTCGCCGGACGAAGGGTGAGTACAAGCACCTTGAATTGTTCGACTCCCGAGACTGGGGATTGGTGATCTACGACGAGGTGCACCTTCTCCCCGCACCCGTGTTTCGCATGACGGCCGATCTCCAATCGCGCCGCCGCCTCGGGCTGACCGCAACTCTGGTGCGAGAGGACGGCCGCGAGGGCGATGTCTTCTCTCTCATCGGACCGAAGCGCTACGACGCCCCGTGGAAGGACATCGAAGCGCAGGGTTGGATCGCGCCCGCCGAGTGCATCGAAGTCCGTGTGACGCTGACCGACGCCGAGAGGATGGCGTACGCGGTGTCCGAGCCGGAAGAGC
>NZ_LVCV01000446.1 GCF_001647195.1 Rhodococcus sp. EPR-157
CATCGGTGCATACCTCGATCAGCTGGACGAACTCGGCGAGGCATTGAACGCTCCGGTTATCCAGGGTTCGACGAAGAACAAGGAACGCGAAGTGCTGTTCGACGCCTTTCGTCGGGGCGAGATCCAGACGCTCGTCGTCAGCAAGGTCGCAAACTTCTCCATCGATCTTCCGGAAGCGTCGGTCGCGGTGCAGGTTTCGGGAACGTTCGGCTCCCGGCAGGAGGAAGCTCAGCGACTCGGACGGCTGCTGCGGCCCAAGCACGACGGCGGGCAGGCACACTTCTATTCGGTCGTGTCCAGGGACACTCTCGATGCCGAGTACGCGGCGCATCGTCAGCGTTTCCTGGCCGAGCAGGGCTACGCCTACCGCATCACCGATGCCGACGACATGCTCGGACCGGCCATCTGAGCTGCGGAGTGTCACCCGCCACGGGGCGTGCGTGCTACTAATGGGCATGTGCGCCGATTCCAGTTCCCTGTCGATGTAGCCCACGCCAAGTCGGTGAACGAGACGATGGCCGATGTTCGACGGCTTCGCGCCTCGGCCATCGTCACCGCAGTGGTGTTGATCGCTGCGGCCGCGTGGTTCTTCTGGCTCGCGCACCCGTGGTCGTACATTCTGGGTGCGGTGTTCGTGATCACCGCGGCAACCTCACTGTGGGTCACGGTGTGGGCGCCGAGGAAGGTCGGCACCGTCGAAGATCTGTACAAGAACGGGAGCCTGGTTCCGGCGGTCATTGCCGAGACACGCGCTCGCGGAGTCACTCTGCTGGCGTTGATCGACATCGCCAAGCCCGAGGCGAGCTCACCGCATTACGCTCTCGTCACGCGAAGCATCAGATCGCTACCCGGCCACGAGCTGGTCGAGGGCGAGTTGGTCCCGTCGATCTCGGTCCTGTCCGACCGCACCAAGAACACGATCAGCGACAGCTGGCAGATGGTATCGCCCATGCCGATCGCGTGGGGAACGACGGACATGTCGGTGATCGAGCGCGCGACCGCCGAGATCAGCGAAGCGGAATGGTCGCTGCTGGTGGCCAACATCGGTCTGTCGGAAAAGGTCCGGGAGGCCGACAATCAGCAGTTGCTGGTCGATCCGCACGACCTCCCCGACGACCTTCGCTAGCCTGTCGCCCAAGTCAGCTCAGCGCCGGCATGACTTCCCGCTCGAAGAGTTCGATGCCGGTGCGGTCGTAGGCGGCTTCCGGGAAATAGAAGATGCCGTAGCCGAGACCTTCGTTCTTCAACGCGGTGAGGTTCTCCACGATCTGCTCCGGGGTCCCGACGCCGGGTAGCCCGCGGAACGCACCGAGCGCACCCTCGGCCTTCTCGGCGCCGACGTACCTCGTGAGCCGATCCTGCAGCTGCTTCAGACGATCCTCCACCTCCGCTTCGGTGGACCCGATCGCAACGTTGTAGTTCGCCGAACGGACGATTGCTCCGAAGTCACGCCCGACGGTCTCGCAGTGTCCCCGCAGCAGCTCCGACTTGTGCGTAAATCCCTCCAGGGTGCCGTCGAAGTTGGTGTAATCGGCATACTTGGCCGCGATCTTCAGCGTCACCTTCTCGCCACCTCCGGCGATCCACAGGGGAATACCGTTCTCCTGCAACGGCTTCGGCCAGACGCGAGCACCGTCGACCTGGTAGTACTTGCCATCGAGAGTGGCCGACCCGCTCTCCCACGCCTGCTTGAAGATCTGCACGCCTTCGTCGAGCGCGCCCAGTCTCTGCCCGCCGGAGGGAAAGCCGTAGCCGTATGCGCGCCATTCGTGCTCGTACCAACCGGCACCGATACCCATCTCCACGCGTCCACCGGAGATCAGGTCGACCGTCGCGGCGACCTTGGCCAGGTACGCGGGATTGCGGTACGCCATCGCAGTGCACATCTGGCCCAGACGAATGCGCGACGTCGACGCCGCGAATGCCGACATCAGCGTCCACGCCTCGTGCGTCGCCTCCTCCGTCGGTTCCGGAACGGTGTGGAAGTGGTCGTACACCCAGAGGGACTCCCACGGACCGGAATCCGCTGCGGTAGCCAGATCCCGCATCACGCCCCACTGTGCAGCAGGGTCGATACCGACCAGGTCGAGTCGCCAGCCTTGGGGAATGAACAGTCCGAATCGCATGGTCGGAATCCTACCGATGCACCAGGCAATAGACTGAGCGCCATGAGCACAGGCTCGCTCGCCGCACTGTTCCAGTCGCACCGAAGCCATCTCCTCGCGGTCGGCTACCGCGTCACCGGAAGTGTCGCCGACGCCGAGGATGCAGTCCAGGAAAGCTGGCTCAGACTGTCGGCCTCCGACGTCGAATCGATCGAGGACCTGCGCGCATGGCTCACCACCGTCGTGGCTCGGATCTGCCTGGACCGGCTGAAGTCGGCTGCGTCACGGCGAGAAAGCTATGTCGGCCAATGGCTTCCGGAACCGGTCGTATCGGTGTGGAACGCTCCGTCGTCGGACCCACTCGACCTCGTCGTACAGCGCGAGGACACCAGGCTGGCCGCCCTCGTCGTACTCGACACACTCACCCCGGCCCAGCGCGTGGCTTTCGTGCTGCACGACGGCTTCGCCGTGCCGTTCGACGACGTGGCAGCCATTCTCGACGTGTCCCCCGCCGCAGCCCGCCAGTTGGCGTCCCGTGCCCGCAAGCAGGTCGACGCGACACCTGCCGCCGCGCCCGATGCCGAGCACGACGAGGCGGTCACCCGCCTCATGACTGCGATGGCGAGCGGTGACCTCGACCGCGTTCTCGCCGCGCTGCATCCGGACTGCCGCATGATCGGCGACAGCGGCGGCACCACTCGCACTGCGGTGCAGGTGGTACGCGGCCCGAGCAAGTGCGCTCGGTTCTACCTCGGCCTGGTGACGATGTACGGTCCCGAGTCGTTGACGTCGATGTCACCGGCGTCGGTGAACGGACAACTCGGCTACTACTCCCGTGGTGTGTCCGGAGAGCGCAGCTTCCCCGCCCGCGCCGGCGGCTTCACCGTCCGCGACGGTCTGGTGTAGGCGTCGTACGACTTCGCGAACCCTGCCAAGCTCGCGGGCGTCAGCGCTGACCTGGCAGCTCGGCCTGCGGTGTGAGCCGAGTGTCTGCACTCTCCCATGGCACCCGACATGCGTCACCCGAGCTGAAGCCCTGTTCGGTGATACCGAGGGACGAGTTGATCCGAGCGCGCATGTTCTCGAGGCCGATCTGGAAGGTCAGCTCGACGACACCCGCGCGGCCGAACCGTCGTTCGAGATCGGCGACCTGACCGTCGGAGACGGAATCCGGCGTGGACGTCATGGCGTCGGCATACGCGATGGCTGCTCGCTCGTCGTCGGTGTATTTCGGCGACGTCACGTAGTCGCCGATCTCTTTCAACCTGTCGACATCGAGGCCGTCGAGTCGCTGCATCATCGTTCCGAAATCGACGCACCACGAGCAGCCGAGCGACCAGGCGACCCGGTAGACGGCGAGCTCACGAACGCTGGGAGGAAGCGTCGTCGACGCTTTGTCGGCTGCGAATTCCTGCGTGAGCGAGGTGAAGAACAACTTCGGATGATTGGCGAACACCGCGAACGGTTCCGGCACTTCACCGACCATCTTGGCGGCGGCACGGTATGCGAGGCGGACCAGAATTCCAGCGTCGGACGGGGCGACCGGCGGTATGCGCGACATGAGTTCTCCCGAAAGTAGTAGGACCATCTACTCTCTTCGACGAGCCGCCGGTCGGAAATGTGACACCAGCTACGCTGCAAGGATGTCCGCGGAGCATCAGAGCCGAACTGTCGAACGTCTACGACCGTTCGGATCGACGATTTTCGCCGAGATGACGGCCCTCGCCGTCGCAACGGGCGCGGTCAATCTCGGCCAGGGATTCCCCGACACGGATGGCCCCGCGTCGATGCTCACGGCAGCCAAGGACGCCATCGCCGGCGGGCTGAACCAGTACGCGCCGGGCCCCGGTATGCCGGTGTTGCGCGAGGCCATCGCCGCCGATCGCACGCGTAACTACGGCCTCGAGTACGACCCTGCAGATCAGATACTCGTCACCGTCGGCGCCACCGAGGCAATCGCGGCGACCATCCTCGGGCTCGTCGAGCCGGGTGAGGAGGTTCTGCTGATCGAGCCGTACTACGACTCCTACGCCGCGGCGGTCGCGCTCGCCGGTGCCAGGCGCACGACAGTGCCGCTGGTCGAGGACGGTTCAGGTTTTGCCGTCGACCTCGATGCCCTCGAGCGGGCAATCACTCCGCGGACGAAGCTGTTGGTCGTCAACTCGCCACACAATCCGACCGGGATGGTCATGACGCGCGACGAACTCGTCCGGATCGCCGAGATCGCGTGCGAACACGACCTGCTCGTCCTCACCGACGAGGTCTACGAACGCCTCGTCTTCGACGGTTCCACCCACGTACCCCTTGCCACCCTCCCCGGCATGTTCCAGCGGACCGTCACCGTGTCCAGCGCGGCGAAGACGTTCAACGCCACCGGATGGAAGACCGGTTGGGCGCTCGGCCCAGCCGATCTGATCGATGCCGTCCGCGCCGCGAAGCAATTCATGACGTTCGTCGGAGGCACCCCGTTCCAACCTGCGGTGGCGCACGCGCTCATCCACGAGGCCGAATGGGTACGCGCGCTGCGGTCCAGCCTCCAGTCCAAACGAGATCTCTTGTCCGCGGCGCTGTCCGATGCCGGATTCGACGTGAAGTCCAGCAGTGGAACGTACTTCGTGTGCGCCGACGTAGCACCACTCGGCGAGAGCGATGCGGTCGAGTTCTGCCGATCGCTCCCGCACCGAATCGGCGTCGCCGCGGTACCGGTGGCAGCGTTCGTCGATCATCCGGATCCATGGAAGACGTTGGTACGCTTCGCCTTCTGCAAGAAGGACAAAGTTCTGAATGCGGCAGCCGACAGGCTGCACACACTCGCCACGGTCCGATGACGGCCAGAACGATCCCCGTCGACTTCGTCGTCAAAGCAGTCTCGCTTGCAGCCAGCGGTGGCGTCGACCTGTCCTATCCACTGTCGATCGCCGGTATCGGACCCGAGACCTTGAAGGATCCACACTCCCGGCTCACCGCAAGACAAGTCACGCTGTTCACCCAGGCAACCTGGCAACTCACCGACGACGAGTTGTTCGGATTGTCCTCGACGCCTATGCGCAGAGGGAGCTTTCGGGTCATCTGCCTGACGCTCATTCACAGTCCGGACCTGTCCGCAGCCATGGAACGGATGTCGGAGACGACGCGAGTGCTGTCGGGGATGCCGCCGATGCTGATCACCCGCGGCGAAAAGTCGACGCGATTGACCATCCCACCGGCAGACAACAGTCACCTACCCGACAGCGCGCGGGAAGTAGCAGGCCAACTGCTCACCGACTTCCGGATGGTCCTCGTGCATCGCTTCGCTGCGTGGCTCATCGGCGGCAGGGTGAAACTTCACTCCGTCGAACTCCCCTACGAACTAGGCGATCCGGCAACGGGAAAGCTCTACGACCGAATGTTCGGCACCCACGTGACCTACGGAGCGCCTGCAGCGGTGCTCGAATTCGACAACGCTGCGATGCGCGCACCGATAGTCCAAACCGAAGAGACGCTGGCGAACTACCTCCGCGAGTCGCCGAATCTACTGTTCACTGCGCGTGATTACGACAGCACTGCATCGTCGCAGGTTCGTCGGGCATTGGAACTCGGTCTGCACGGCGGAGCCCCGGGGACCGTCGAGATCGCCGAGATGCTGTCGGTCAGTACCGCCCATCTTCGACGCCTGTTGCGCCAGGAGGGGACGTCGGTCAACCAGATTCGCGAAGAAGTAATGCTCGACGCGGCTGTGTCCGGGTTGAGTCGAGGAGATTCCGTCGACGACATCTCCAGCAGACTCGGGTTCTCGGAACCGTCGGCTTTTCGACGGGCGTTCAAACGGTGGACCGGCCGAACGCCGGGGGCCTACCGCTAGACCTCGTCGGGGAACCGATTGTCTTCCCTCGTGTACTCGAGCCTCCATGGGTCCTCGGAACGGCTCAGTAGTCGCCACCCGTCGTTCTCGACCTGCTTTTCGATCTCGCGCAGACTGTGCCGCATGTCGGGCGCCCACTCGTCCCGTGGTGAAAGGAAGCCCACGGTTCGAGGTACCGGGAAGGTTGCGCTGAAGTACCTCGGTTCCTTCCCGACCACTCCGACGAAGCGCATGTACGCGGCACCTGACTGCGACGTGAGTGTCGCGAGTAGGGCCTTCCACCATTGGTGGGCACCCACCTCTTCGATTCCGATCACAAGACTCGATGACGTGTCCGGCATGAAAGAAGTGTGCACGCGACGGATGATCGCGGGCCGCGGTCGACGGTCACAGATCGGGGAGTCGAACGACCCTATTGGGCGCCCTCGTCGTTGCCGTTGAGTGGTACAGGCGGATCAGTCATCGACGAGGAGGGGCAATGCACACAACACACAACAAGGCACGGTCACCACGAGTCACCAACCGCACCTGGTCGAACATCGCGGCGGTGGCGGCCGCCGTGACCGGAGTTCTCGCGTTCGCCGGAGCGATCGGACTCATCGGTGGCGGAACCACTTTGGGCAGTGAGGTCCCACAACGCTTGCCCTGGGACAGTATCGTCCTGGCCGGCGTCGCACTTGCACTCGTGGTCGGAGTGCCGACGACGGCTGCAGCTTTGGCGCTCTGGAGAGTCATTCCCCGGGCGGCGCTGATCACGACGACGGCGGGACTGCTTCTCATCGTGTGGATCGTGGGTCAGATAGCTGTCATCAGAGAGTTCCACATTCTGCAAGTGGCGTTCGGCCTGGTGGGCGTACTACTGACAGCGGTTGGATGGCATTTGACTCGGAGCGCGGCGGCGGATTCTCCCGCCCGTGGTCATCACACCTAGCCCACGCAGAACTCGTTGCCTTCGGGGTCGGTCATCGTGATCCACGTACTCGGCCCGACCTGGCCACGATGCAGAACTGTGGCGCCCGCGTCGACCAGTTGTTGCGCGACGGCCTCCCGTTCGTCGCCGGCCCGGATGTCGAAGTGCAGCCGGTTCTTGACCGTCTTGGACTCCGGCACCGCCTGGAACAACACCCGCGGACTCCCCGGTCTTTCGGGGTCCGTGATGGCCGCGCCCATCTTCCAGACGAGCTGGCCGTCGAACTCGAGGGTGTCCTCTTCTCTGGCATGTCCGGCCTGAACGAGGCCGCGGATGAAGTCGCTGTCGGACGGCTCCACCTGCCACTGCAGAGCTGCTGCCCACCACTTCGCCTGCTGGTGAGGGTTCTCGCTGTCGATCACAACCTGAATGTCGTAGCCCATGGGGACACGATAGGACCCGACACCGACATGTCGCCTGGAGTCAGCCGACATTTCCCCACACTGGAACATACGTTCGAATGGGGCTAGACTTGCCGCCATGAGTGTCGAAGTGCAGGGTTCGTTGTTCACCGACGAGGACTCGGACTTCGGACCCCTGGGCTCATCCGTCACCCGACGCGAGCTCAGCGACGGGGCTTGGGTGGACGTACGGCCTGGATGGGCCAGTTCGGTGGACCTGTTCGACCGGCTGGTCGGAGAAGTCGACTGGCGGGCAGAGCGTCGGCAGATGTACGACCGAGTCGTCGATGTTCCTCGGCTCGTCAGGTTCTACTCGGAGAACGAACCGTGGCCGGACGCTGCGATGGTCGACGCCAAGACAGCACTCGATGCGCACTACCTTTCCGAGCTCGGCGAGGAGTTCGCTACCGCCGGATTGTGCTACTACCGAGACGGATCCGACAGCGTTGCGTGGCACGGCGACAACATCGGCCGCAGCGCCACCGAAGATACGATGGTCGCGATCGTATCCCTGGGCGCGACGAGGCAATTGATGCTCAGGCCGCGAGGAGGTGGGCAGTCGCTGAAGTTCACTCTCGGACATGGAGATCTGATCGTCATGGGCGGTTCGTGTCAGCGAACCTGGGAACATGCCGTTCCCAAGAGCATCCGCGCGACCGGCCCACGCGTGAGCGTGCAGTTCCGGCCGCGCGGAGTACGTTAGATCCTGCGCCTCTCCACTGCTGCGGCGAGAGCGTCGAGTTGCGTTGCGGTGGTAGCCCAGTCGAGGCACGCGTCGGTGATGGACTGCCCGTAGGTGAGTTCGTCCTTGCGCCCGAGGGTCAAGTCCTGTCGACCTTCTTCGATGAAGCTCTCGAGCATGACGCCGACGATTCCGGGCTCGCCCGCTGCGATACGCGCGGACAGGTCGGTGACCACGTCGACCTGCTTGTTGTGATCCTTGCGGCTGTTGCCGTGGCTGGCGTCGATGACGACACGTTCGGGCAGCGAGGACTTCCGCAGCCGGGCGACGGTGTCGGCGACCGAGTCTGCGTCGTAGTTCGGCCCGTCGGTTCCGCCACGGAGGATGACGTGGCAGTCAGGGTTGCCGGTGGTCCGAATCAAAGCCGCCTGGCCGTCGAGATCGGTGCCCGGGAACACGTGGCTCGACGCGGCCGCGCGGGTGCCGTCGACCGCGACCTGGACGTCGCCCTCGGTCGAGTTCTTGATTCCCACTGGCATCGACAATGCACTGCAGAGCTGCCGGTGAACCTGGCTGGCGGCGGTGCGAGCACCGATGGCGCCGTAGCTGACCAGGTCGGCGATGTACTGCGGCGTGATCGGGTCGAGGAACTCGCATCCGACCGGCAAACCGAGCGAGGAGATGTCGACGAGTAGCTGGCGCCCCACGCGCAGCCCCTCGTTGATGTCGAACGAGCCGTCGAGGTGAGGATCGTTGATCAGGCCCTTCCAGCCCAGCGTCGTGCGCGGCTTCTCGAAGTACACACGCATGACGATGTGCAGGCGGTCGCCCAGCTCGACGGCCTTTTCCGCGAGCCTGCGTGCGTAGTCCATCGCCGCAGCGGTGTCGTGCACCGAGCATGGTCCGACGATGACGATCAGGCGGTCGTCACGGCCGTCGAGGATGTCGACGACGCCGGCGCGCCCACGGCGAACCGTCGCGGACACCGCGTCGTCGGCCGCATGTTCGCGACGCAGCAACGACGGCGCCACCAGCGGACTGATGCTGATAGTGCGCTGATCGTCGAGATCTGTATCCATGGGGGTGATGTCGATAGTCATGAGAAGTTGTCTACTTTCTCAGACCGGCTCTCGCAGAGCTCCACGCGCGCGTCGAGCCGGTCTGTATCCGGCTCGTGGGGTGGGGGTTTCAGCGCACGGCGTCGCTGGCTGACCCACCCGGGGCCGGCCTGCTAAACCAAAAATATGCGCGCTGCATGGGCACGACGGTAGCACGCCTCTTCTCGAGTGCAGCGTGGGCCTCGGGCGCCGGCCCGACCGTGGGCCTCCGGCCCAGTGGCACGGTTGAGTGTGCGGGAGTGCACTCAACCGCGCCACTGGGGCCGGAGGCGCAAATGTTGTCTATCCATTCAGCACAGGATAGCGTTTCCTTACTTTCAGTATGATTCCCGATTCAAGAGGCCCCGTGAAACGCACATCGATCATCTTGTCCGTCATCGCCACCGCAGCACTCGTGGCCTCGTGCAGTTCCAGTGACACACTGACCGAAGAACCTGTCACCACGAGCACATCCGAAGCGGTAGCCGAATCCCCAGGACCGACCGGCGTTCCCGACGGCATGGGCTCGCCCGGCGTCGACGACGGCGTCTTTCCCCGCACCGTCGGCCACTTCGGAGGCAGCACCGAAATCCCCGCCGAACCGAAACGCATAGTCGTCATCGCGACCGGGCAACTCGATGCGGTACTGACACTGGGAGTCGTACCGACCGGCGTCGCATACGGCGATGGGGCGGCTCTCGTTCCCGATTACATCACTCGCGAATTTCCGCAGTACAGCGACGAACTCGCCGACTTCGTCGACGTGGGTAGCCGTCAGGCCCCGAATCTCGAAGCGATCGCCGAACTGGAACCGGATCTGATTCTTGCCAACAAGGCGGCATCCGAGGACAGCTACGACACACTGTCCGCTATTGCACCTACTGTGCTCACCGAGGGCACAGGAGTGAACTGGAAGCAGGACTTCCTGCTGCTGGCGGACGCTCTCGGCCGTACCGAACAAGCACAGTCGTTCATCGACGATTTCGTCACGCGGGCACAGGATCTGGGCCAGCAGGTCAGTGCCGACAAGCCGACTGTTTCGTTCGTCCGATTCACCGCCGACCGCGCCCGTGTGTTCGGAGTTCCGTCGTTCGCCGGATACATCGCCTGGGATGCCGATCTTGCTCGGCCCGAAAGCCAGCAGTTCGACAAGACTTCTCAGGACTTCAGCGAGGAGGAGATTCAATTGGCAAACGCCGACTGGGTTTTCGTCGGCAGCCAGACGTCGGAGACAGGCTCGCGCGCCGAGACGTACACGACCAATCCGCTGTGGACCGGAATGAGCAGCTCCACCGAGGGTCACATCGTGACGGTCGATGATGATCCCTGGTACCTCAACGCCGGCCCGACCGCCGCAAACATCGTGCTCGACGGGTTGTCCGAGTCACTGACTCGCTGACTCCCCCGGTGCGTGCCCAGTCGCGCGCACCGGCTTCTTCCCGGATAGGTTGCACACAACTTAACCGTGCACTACTGTTCCTGAGGTGACCAACGAACTCGCACTCGATCGCCAGGTGTGCTTCGCGCTGTACTCCGCATCGCGGGCGACCAC
>NZ_LVCV01000447.1 GCF_001647195.1 Rhodococcus sp. EPR-157
CGGTGTCCGCGAGATCTGCACCGAACTCGAACTCGACACCGGCACCTTGTCACCGCTGCTCAAGCGACTCGAAGGACTCGGATTCATCGAGCGACGTCGCCTCACATCGGACGAACGCCGGGTCGAAATTCACCTGACCGACTCCGGAAGCGCACTGCGGACCGAGGCACTCGATATCCCCAGACAGCTCGCTCACAAGACCGGGATGACGGTCGAAGACCTGGAACATCTCCGAGACTCGCTGGTCAAGCTGACCAGCGCACTTCACGACACAGAAGGGCAATCACTCACATGAAGACCATCTACACTGCCGAAGCATTGGCTACCGGCGAAGGCCGCAACGGTCACGCACGGACCTCCGACGGACGACTCGATCTCGACCTCGCGATCCCCGAGGCAATGGGCGGCAGCGGCCAAGGCACCAATCCCGAGCAGCTCTTCGCCGCAGGCTATGCAGCGTGCTTCCATTCGGCACTGCAGCTCGTCGCGCGTCAGGCGAAAGCCGACATCACCGATTCCGCAGTCGGCGCACGTGTCGGCATCGGCCCCAACGATGCCGGCGGTTTCCAGCTCGAGGTCACCCTCGAAGTGACGCTACCCAATCTCACCCACGACGAGGCGCAGGCACTTGCCGACAAAGCGCACCAGGTGTGCCCGTATTCCAACGCCACTCGCGGCAACATCGACGTCACCGTCACCGTCACCGACGACTAGAAGAAGGTTATTACTGTGCAAGCCAAGGAAATCCACCTCGCATCTCGCCCCAGCGGCGAACCGGTACCGGACAATTTCCGCGCCGTCGTCACCGAACTGCCATCCTTGAAGGACGGCCAGATTCTGGTACGGAACATCGTCATGTCCGTCGATCCCTACATGCGTGGCCGCATGAACGACGTCAAGTCCTACGTTCCCCCGTTCGCGCTCGACGCGCCGCTCGACGGAGGGGCCGTCGGAGAGGTCATCGAGACTCGCAACGATGCGTTCTCGGTCGGCGACGCCGTCAGCCACGGCCAGGGTTGGCGCGACATCGCCGTCGTCGACGGAAACGGCGCGCGAAAGGTGGATCTGACTCGCGCGAAGGCGTCGTCGTATCTCGGCGCTCTCGGAATGACCGGACTCACCGCCTATTCCGGGCTCACCGCCGTCGCGCAGTTCAAGCCGGGCGACACCGTCTTCGTGTCCGGCGCAGCTGGAGCAGTCGGATCGCTCGTCGGCCAGATCGCCAAGGCGCTCGGCGCGGAACGCGTCATCGGCAGCGCCGGCTCGCCCGCCAAAGTGGCACGTTTGCTCGAGCTCGGTTTCGACGCGGCGTTCGACTACCACGACGGATCGGTGAAAGCGCAACTGGCACAAGCGGCCCCCGACGGAATCGACGTCTACTTCGACAATGTGGGCGGTGAACACCTCGAAGCTGCGATCGCGTCGGCGAACAAGTACGCACGATTTGCACTGTGCGGCGCAATCTCTCAGTACAACGCCACCGAACCGACCCCTGCTCCGCGCAATCTGGCCTTGGCCATCGGCAAGGAGTTGACGCTGAAGGGCTTCATCGTCGGGTCCTACAGCCACCTTGCGGGTGAGTTCTCCGAGAAAATGGCCCAGTGGCTTGCCGACGGCGCCGTCGAGTGGGACGAGACCGTCGTCGACGGTCTCGAGAACGCTCCCAGGGCCTTCATCGGTCTACTTCGCGGCGAGAACACCGGAAAAATGGTCGTCTCGATCTGACCCGTGACCTATTCGTGAGTGGGTAGTGACGTCACTACCCACTCGCGAGAGCGAAGCGCACGCCGGTGAGCTCCTCGGACTTGCTCCACAGCGCCGACGCGACCGCGCGGTCGCGCGCACGGGAACTCGGCCCGACGATGGTGGGATAGCCGCTCAGCTCGGATCGCCCGTCCGGGCCGATGTACAGACCACTCGTCACGTCGGGCGAGGTCGCTGCGTACAACTCGGGCAACGCGCCCATCTCGGCGCTCTGCGCGAGCACTTTTCCGCCTATGGCCATCATGGTGTCCTGGAACGACTCGGTACGCCCCTGGAGGTTCGTTCGAGCATACCCAGGATGCGCTGCAACCGATTTCAACTCCGAACCCGCTGCAGCCAGTCGACGATCGAGCTCGAGAGCAAACATCAGATTGGCCAGCTTGGACTGCCCGTACGCCGGCCAGCGGCGATAAGGCCGACGCTCGTAGTTCGGATCGTCGAGGTGAATACGCCCGATCTGGTGCAATCCACTGGACAGTGTCACGACGCGATCGGTGATCTTGCTCGCCAGTAGACCCGTCAGCGCGAAATGACCAAGATGGTTGGTACCGAACTGCATCTCGAATCCGTCGACCGTGCGTCGAAACGGCACAGCCATGACGCCGGCATTGTTGATCAACACGTCGACCGAATCCACGGTGCTCGCGAACGATCGAACCGATTCCAGATCCGCCAGATCCAGCTGTCGTACGTGCGCCCTGAGTCCGATGCTGCGAGCCACCGCATCGCCCTTGGCCGTATCCCGACAGGCCAACAGGACATCTGCCCCTGCGGCCCCGAGCGCCCTGGCAGTCACCTCACCGAGTCCACTGTTGGCGCCGGTGACGATGAATTTTCGACCCGTCAGATCGCCGATGTCTTTCGCGGTCCAACGGCGATCCGGTGTCATGCTGGAAGCCTATCGCTTCCGGCGTCAACAGGCCCCGAGCACCTGCCGACGCATCGCTAGAGTGAGGGTCATGGTCCGCGCTCCCCTTCCCATCCGCGACGGCCTCGGACCCACCCGCGTACGCCTGCCCGACGCGTCACAATTCGGGACGATTCTGGGCTACCTCGTCGACAGATTTCCGCAGGATTCCACTCGGCTGCGCGAGAAGATGGACCTGGGGGAAATTGTCGACGCGTCGGGAACTCCGCTGGTAGCGGAGTCGCCGATCGTTCCGCGAGCCGACATCTATCTTTATCGTGATCCTCCGATCGAGCCGGTGGTGCCGTTCGCAACCCCCGTACTTCATCGCGACGAGAATCTGTTGGTCGTCGACAAACCGCATTTTCTCGCCACGATGCCGCGAGGGAAGTACATTGCACGATCGGCTCTGGTGGTGCTTCGCCGGGAACTGGATCTGCCCGAGCTCAGTCCAGTGCATCGCCTCGACCGGCTCACTGCTGGTGTCCTGATGTTCACGGTGCGCCGCGAGGTCCGCCGCGCCTATCAGGAACTCTTCGCCGATCGGGCTGTCACCAAGGTGTACGACGCCGTCGCGCGCTACGAACCGAGCCTCTCGCTGCCGGTGACGCTGCGCAGTCGAATGATCAAGGAGCGGGGCGTACTTCGCGCCGAAGAAGTACCGGGCGAACCCAATGCGGAGACGTTCCTGGAGCTGTCCGAGCACGACGGCCGACATGGCATGTACACGCTGCACCCGAGAACCGGACGCACGCACCAGCTTCGGCTACACATGAATTCGATCGGCATTCCCATTCTGGGCGACAATTTCTACCCGGAGTTCTACGACGTTGCGGATGACGACTACTCGACGCCGCTGCAGCTCCTGGCCCGATCGATCGAGTTTCGTGATCCGTTCAGCGGAGAACAACGTCGATTCGAGAGCAACAGAAGGCTTCGTCTCCCTATTTAGGCATGGACAGCACATCGCCGTGCGCTGCATTGTTCTCGGCGATCTCGACAGTACGACAATTTATGCGATGCGACAGCACTGCCAGTGTGAACAATCCGACTGCCACATTGATCAGCGCGACGAAACCCTCCTGAGCGAAATCCACCAATGCGTTCAGCAGTGTGAAGATCAGCGCCGCGATTCGTAGCATTCGCAGCGGCCACAACTTACCGCTTCGAAGTCGAATCACCGAAGGAAGTGCCAATGACAGCGTGAGACAGGAAGATACGAACAGAATTCCGCTCGCGATTCCCATTTTGTCGATATCGATGGTGGTGTCGGTGGTATCGACGTGCAGGTCGCCCAACACCAATTGCACTACGCCGAACACGACGCCGACGATAGCCGCGAGCGTCATGGCCCAGGCCACGAGCGGCACCCATCGAGGACTCTTGAAAAATCGGGGGATCAGTCGTGGAGCGAACTTCTGTGCGTCGTACAGTCGTGAACTGCCGGTCCTGCAGTTCTCGAGCAGCAACCGCAGACCCGCTACGGTCTCCGGTTCGGCGCCCTCGGCTTCGGCACGATCGACCATCCTCAGCGCCCAGGCGCGTCGATGCTCGGGAATCCCGTGCGTGACGCCCTGCGCCGCAATATGAGCCGCATTCGCGAGAGTTTCCTCGTGCGAGGGCCGCCTCGCGTCACGGACGATGCGATTGCCGACGAGGACGACGACCACCAGGATGTACATGATCTCCGACGACGGACCGTAGAAGTAATCGTTGTCCTTGGTGACGAACTTGCCGACCTCGTCGAGAAACAGCCCGAAGCCGACGCCCCCGAGCACGATGGCGAGCGCTCGCACCCCGAACCCGAGGAACATCCATCCGAGCAGTAGCGCCAGCATCATCAGCGCTCCGCCGTACAGTGCATGTGCGATGTGCAGCGATTTGCCGCCCACCTGTGGGTAATTGGTGAGTTCGAGATACAAGCGAGTGATGAGAATCGTCGCGACGGCGATGATCATGAAGGCTTCGGCACTGGTACTGCCATACGCGTCCCGGAGTACACGCGAGCGGCGAACCGGAACGTGCGTCGCGGTAAGTTCCCTGGTCACCGCTCAAGTATGGGCGTCAGCGACGGTGCGCACGCAACTTTTTCCGAACTCGATCGGCGATCGAGCAGCTTGACAAACTTCTTTGCTGAAACTGCAATGTAGGCATGAGCACCGCCGACCCGGACATCGAAGACGTCATCGCTGGCGTCGGTCCCAGACTCCGCAGCCTGCGCACCGAACGCGGAACGACGCTGGCGTCGCTGGCAGAGACGACCGGGATCTCGCTCAGCACCCTCTCACGACTGGAGTCCGGTGACCGTAAGCCGAGCCTGGAGCTGCTGCTCCCCATCGCCCGCGCACATCAGATTCCACTCGACGAACTGATCAGCGCTCCGCCGGTCGAGGACCCCCGCGTGAAGTCGACTCCGGTTCGACGCGATCACGTCATCATCCACCCGCTCACTCGTCGACCCGGCGGCATGCAGGCGTACAAGATCGTCGTCGACGGAGGCCGTCGCGAACCGGACCCGCGTGTCCACGAGGGCTACGAATGGCTGTACGTCCTCAACGGCAGGCTGCGTCTCGTGCTCGGTGAACACGACATCGTCATGAAGCCCGGGGAGGCCGCCGAATTCGATACCCGCGTGCCACATTGGTTCGGCTCCGTCGACGAACGGCCCGTCGAGATCCTCAGCCTGTTCGGCCCTCAGGGTGAACGTATGCACGTCCGTGCGAAGCCCGCCGAGTCGTGAGTCACGTGCGAAAGACAGGATCCCCGCGTAGTTCCGGGAAACGAGCAGTCATGTTGTCGATCTGGCGATACATGTCGTAGAGCTCACGGCGCAACACTGCCGCTTCCGAATCCAGCTCTTTCGCGCGTTTGGCAGCCTTGTCGGCGCGTGCGCGGAATGCTCGGGCCTGCGCGATCTCGATCGATGTCGTGCAGGTCTTTATGTACTCGACCAACCCAGCTGCGAACAACCGTGCCTGTGCGAGGTTCACTGCGTACAGGTCGTCGCCGTAGCTGTCGTCACGCCGGGTGTTGTCGATGATGGTGCCCTTGCCACTAGCAGGATATTGTCCGTCGAAACCTTACGCTCGCGGTTGAAAAGCTAACCAGTCTCCTACGAGAACATGATTGCCAACACGACCGAAGCCGAAGTTGCTGCGATCGCGAAGATGATGAGCGCCGCTACGACGCGTTGGTGCACCGAGCGTCCGCCGAGCCCAGAGCTCCCGTCCGGAAAGTCCTCGTCGAGGAAGTCGTCGGAATCGACTCCTGTTTCGTCGAAGTAGACGGTGTCCCGCGGAGGCACCCAGTCCTGACCGTTGATGCGAATCGCCGTCGTCAGGCGTTCGAGGCGGTTCCTGGCGTGCGTCGGGTAGTACTCCGACGGAGCGTTGATCGGAAGCGCTCGCGCGACGCCGATCGCGGACCCATGGCGTGCTTCCAATGCCGCGAACGCCGACGCCGCAGTGGGGTCGTCGTCGGACTTGCCGGTCAGGAACCATGCTGCCCCTGCCGAGGCACGGTCGCCCATCACGAGGTATGTGTAGGCAAGCAACTCGAGTATCGGTTGCGACGCAGGCTCACGACGCAATGCTGCGTACAGTCGGTCCCTCGCACCACCGTGGTCCCCACGAGCCAAGTCCTGCTGTGCCTGATCGATCACGTCCACCCGATCAGCCTAACGCCGGGGCGGCAGGATCATCCGGTCGACGGTGCTGGATCGCAGAGGAACGCCCGGCGACTCCCAAAACGAAAATCCGACCCTCGAGGAGGATCGGATTGGCGAAGATGTGGTGGCCAGGGCCGGGATCGAACCGGCGACCTTCCGCTTTTCAGGCGGACGCTCGTACCAACTGAGCTACCTGGCCGGGCGGCACCGGTGACAATGCCATCTCGTGAACTACACGCAACTCGGAACTTTCGAACCGACTTTGCGACCCTGACGGGACTCGAACCCGCGACCTCCGCCGTGACAGGGCGGCGCGCTAACCAACTGCGCCACAGGGCCTTGCTGTGAAACATCTCCCTTGAAGGAGACTTGCCGTCGCATACTCTAGCAGGCGATCAACCTGCTTCGAACCGCGGCGGCCTGCAAGAGACTGCTGTACTGCCAGCCGGATTGTCAATCCGACCTTTTCCTACGTACCCCCTACGGGATTCGAACCCGCGCTACCGCCTTGAAAGGGCGGCGTCCTAGGCCGCTAGACGAAGGGGGCCCGACGAAATGATCCGGTCCCACACACCTTCGAGACCGAACTGCTCCGCCGTTACCCTCAACGGCGTTCCGTTGGGAGCTGGGATAGCTTAGGACACTTTTCGCGCAAAACTCAAACCGTGAGGTCAGAGGCAGTTTCGGCCCCCTCGACGTCGAGGGCGCACCATCCTTCGGTGCGCCAGTGATCAAGCCACTGGGGCGTTGCCATCGCGTAGAGCACTATTTCCAAGGACTCTTCGAACAGCGCGCGGAGGTTACTGCTGTCCGAGACGAGGTCTGCCATGTATCGCTGCCCGGCCAAGGACGCCGCCAGCACGCGCATGAACTTCTCCGGACCGAACTCGGCGTCGAGGTCGCCCATGTCCTGCGCACGACGTGCGAGCTCGATACCCGCCGTACCCCAGACGCGTCCACCGCCATTCTGAACCTCGCTGTAGAACTCCGGCTCGACGATCAACCGGAACTCGGCTCGGACGATGACGTCGTCCTGAAACCCCCGGGCTATGTCGTCGATAATCCCGTGAATCACGTCGAACGGATGCCGCGTGGACGACTTCCATTTCTCGGTAATTGCAACGTACTTCTCCAAGGCGGCGCTCAGCACTGCTCTCGCCAGGTCTTCCTTCGATTGAAAATGGAAGTACATCGCACCCTTGGTGGCATTGGAGCCCTCGAGGATCGTGTTGACCGACGCGGCCGCGTACCCACGACGCGCGAACTCCGCTGCTGCGGCCTCCACTATTGCTGCTCGAGTCCGCCGAGCGCGCTCCTGTTGTGCCATTGCTTCCGTGCCTCCAACCAAAGCGACCTGCATCGATCAGCAGGCAATATCGCTTGCCGAGCGTACGTCAAACGACGTACACGAGACCGACCACTTGCTCGGAAAATGCTGTCGAAACCGGAATTCGGACAAATCTCCAGCAATCCGCAAACAATCCGAGTGGTACGATCCAAACGGCTCGAGTGCGCTGCAGGGGGTGCGCACTCGAGCTTTCAATCCATGAAGCCGGTCGAATCGATTGCTCTCGAATGCGACACCGCTTCGTAGTCACGAGCGGCCTTCGCTCGCCTTACAAACAAGTGGACATTGTAAGGCACGAATTCGACTGCTCACCCTCGAGATCTCGACCACATCCGCACATCGAATGTCGGTTTCGACTCGGCCGACGGCATTGTGTCCGTTTTGTCACGGGCGGCGATATCGAACCGTCGACGTCGGCGACCTGGATTTCCCGCTCCCACCGCGACCGAATTGCCGGATGCCCGGTTTCGAAGACAAACAGCGGACAACGGGTCGATTTCACGAAGATTTCAAAGCGATTGCGCAACAGCATGATAGAAGCGCACCGGTAGCGACTTACAGCGCCAGGCTGCCATTTCGTAATTTGTTGTAGCGATTGACTATTCGACTACATTGCCGTCGATTTCTCTGCGGCGGAGCAATTCTCAATAGGGGTTCGTATAACAGTTCCGCCTCGACCCGCAAGGGAACGCCCCAACAGCGAGCCCCGCGCAATAGTGTGATTCGCAACACATCGTGGTCAACGCCGACAGCGAATTCAGGTGAGAGCATGACTCTTCGAACAGTCATCGTCCGCTCCACAGGAGCAGTTCTCGCGTGCGTCATGGCGCTGGCCGGACCATGGACGGCCGGCGCGGATCCGATCGACGATTTTCTGAACCCTCCGCAGGACCCCGCCCTTGCCGCACCGACGCCACTCGGCGAACCGTGGTTCGTGCCCCCTCCCGGTTTCGAAAATAGTTCGCCGGGAACAGTTCTCAATACTCGATCGGTCGAGGTCGGGCCACTGATCACGCCGGTTCGATCCACTCAGATCCTCTTCCGAACTACCGACTCCAAGGACCGGCCAGTCGCGGCCGCGACCACTGTGATCGTGCCGACCGCCCCCTGGACAAGGCCGGGAGCGCGCCCAGTCGTGGCCTACAACATGGCCATCGACTCGCTCGGCAACACATGTGCACCGTCATGGACGCTGCCACGGGGAATTGCACCGGAAATTGCTGCGGTACAACTCTTTCTGGCCAAGAACTATGCCGTCGTCGTCACCGATCATCAAGGGCCACGCCAGGCGTACGCCGCTGGACGCATGGCCGGGCATGCAGTTCTGGATGCCCTCAGAGCGATGGTCAATCTTCCCTCGCTCGGATTGCCTGCGGAATCCCCGATTGCCATGACCGGATACTCGGGAGGCGCGATCGCGTCGGGCTGGGCCGCACAACTGGCGCCTGTGTACGCACCCGAAGTCAATCTCGTCGGAACCGCCTTCGGCGGCGCACCGATCGATTATCGAATTCTGCTCGGTTCGATGAACGGCAATGCTGCTTCGACTCTGTTTCTCGCTGCGGCGATGGGTGTAGCTCGCGAATACCCGGAAATGTTCCAGTTGATGAATGCAAACGGACTGCGCCTTGCGCAGATAGCCAAGGACATGTGCGTCTACCTACTCGCCCCGGGCGGCCTCGTCGCGCCGATACCGGTGCAGGCACTGTCCGACGTTCCCAACGTCGACCGGACCCCGATCGCCGAGGAAATCATCCGCCAGACTCGTATGGGCGGTGATTTGACTCCGACGACGCCCGTATTCATCTACCACGGTCAGCAGGAATTCTGGATCCCGAAGCAAGGCGCCGAAACCCTGTACGACGAATGGTGCGCCAACGGCGCACGGGTGCGGTTGGAGGAATACTTGGGCGAGCACCTGGTCGTTGCGATATCCGGGCTCCCCGGATCGCATCAGTGGATCGACGACAGGCTCGCCGGAATACCGGCACCCGCCGGGTGCAGCAGTTTCGGCAGATAGCCGAGGGGTCCGGAGGGGCGAGTATCTCAGCGCGCACGTGGACCCATTACACTTTCGATCCGCGCCCCTATAGCTCAGTTGGTAGAGCTACGGACTTTTAATCCGCAGGTCGTAGGTTCGAGTCCTACTGGGGGCACTGGTGGCACTGGCTCGGAGGCCTCTCCGGTCTCCAGCCAGCGGAGATTCACACCCGTGGCCATCGCCCAGGCGATGATGATCGGCCGTTTCGGCTCGCGTACTCCAGCCTCGTATGAGCTGACGGTCCTCCGGCTCATGCCCAGTCGCTCGGCAAGCTCGTCCTGATTCAACCCACGGTGCCGCCGCGCCTTCTCCAGGCGATCGTGCGGTAGCCAGTCGGGAATCTCGCCGGCCAGTTCGTACGTCTGAGCGCTCATGGCTTCCATCCACACCCTTCATTCGGTCTGTTTGGGCAAGCTTAACCGCACCTACCGACATGCGGCAACAGGCGCGACACGGCGTGATAGTTGCGATTCTTTCCGATTTGAGCAAACATCACCGTCATGGAAACAGAACTCATCGGCGCGGCCGAGGTCTGTGAGCGACTGCACATCGGCCGTTCGACCCTTCACCGCTGGGCCAAAAATGGCCGACTCGAACCTGTACATAAAGCCCCTGGCACTACCGGCCCGCGCTTGTACGACCCCGCCGATGTCGATGCCCTCGCTAAGCCGGCGGTGTCCGCGTGAGCGCCGCTGACGATGTGCATATCGAGGTGGTCGATTCCCACGAGGCGGCGTTGCTGGTGCACGTGACGATGGAGGGCAAGGTGCGCCTGACGTCGACGCTCAGTGACAAGCAGGTGGTCCTGGTGCTTCGGGACCTGGCGGACAAGTACGAGGCGTCTCATGGCTGAGCGTCCTGAGTTCGTCTCTGCCGACGCTGTGCACCACGCGCTTGCTGCGTTGGGCATCCCGGCGATCGGCTTGCACAGCGTCCACATCAACCGGATAGACGGCACGGTCCGCGTCGAGAACCTGGCGACCGACGAGGCCGGCGTCTACCGGATCGACGGCACCGAGTTCGTCACCGAGTCGATCACCTTGGAGGTGGTCTGATGGCCGGCCGTTACGTGACCCCAACCGATCGCCCTCAGTGGCCCGTGCGGAAGCTCGTCGGCTGGGCGTCCCTGATCCTCGTGTCGTGGGTGCTGCCGTTCGCGTGTGGCTTCGCTGCCGTGTACGTGCTCGGACGCATGTACTTCGCTGCCGGCGGTAGCTGGTGAGTTGGCCGTTCGACTCCCAGGACCGGGACGCCATCAAGGTGCTCGGTCTGACGGCACGCGAGTGCATCGCCTTGACTCTCGACGCGTATCGGCGCGCAGAGCTGGCGTACGCCGAAGGTGACACGACCGAACAGGCTCACGAACTCGATCGAGCCAACTACTGGCAGCTCGCGGCGACAGGCTTCGAATGAAGGACTTCGGAGACCGACTCAAGCGCATCGTCTGCGACGTGTGCGAGCGCCCGTTCGATCAGAACCGGATCATCCCTAACCCGAACATCTGCCGGGACTGCCGTGCAGTGATCAATCACCTCGCAGTGCCGATGCTGCTGGACGAGGACGGTGAGGCCGAAGCCTGACCGTCCTCTCTTGCTGTGCGTCGCTATCTGGTGAGTCCGACGTTAACCGACCGCTCTAGGCATGTGGACCCTTACGAAGCCGACCGGACCTAGCTGGTTGGACCTGCCCTCGACTGATCATCGAGACGTGGGTAATACCTGAAATGCCTTGCGGCCCAATGTGGACGCGAGGCTATAGGCGTTGGTGCGGACAAACGGGGTTCGGAATTTTGGGAGGTCGCTTGGGAGGTCCCCAAGCAAGGCCACCATTCCGTTGATTCGGTTCGGTGACCCGCCACTCATAGGGAGGATCGATATGTCACCCAAGCTCGTTGTACGTCTCTACAGTCGGGCACCGTCGATCGTCTCTGCGGTGCAACAGGTTTGCGAGGATCACGGGTTTGCTTTGGAGGTCAATGCAGGCCCTCGCCCTGCTTCTGCATCGTTCGTGGTGACCACTGCCGGCCATACCCGAGACACGGTGATTCTGGCTGGCACGTACTGCACACCCCTGATCCGCTGTGAAGTTCTCACGCTGCCCGAGGCCGGCCTTTATCTGGCGGCTGCGGTGCGGTACTCGCGAGGACTGACGGTGTGCGGTTCGGATCACATCGCTAAGCCGCCACCCACGGCGGAACCTACTGAAGGAGTGCTGTTCTGATGGAGAAAGACATCGCGACGTTGTTGGACGCTGCTGCGTTCCAAGCGGCTGACATGATCGGGCCGGCGACGGTACTGGAGGGCGCCGGCCGGCACCTGCTCGATCGACTGGATGAGACGGACCCGCATAGGTGGGCGGTGACGTCTGCGCTCGGTTCGATCACTGCGGCCCGGAAGTCGTTGACTGATGCTGCCGAGGCTTTGCTCGATGTGGTCGCCAAGGATGGTGCGGACATGCTCGCGGTCGAGGTGAACAACGGCGAAATTAGCAAGCCGCAAAGCATCACCCTCGACACGGTCGGCGCGTCGAGCATCAGTCCTGCCGAGGTGGCCCGGCTGATCGCTCAAGACGTCACGCCTGCTCGCCCGAGGCGTATCTGATGGCGGGCCAACTATTTCCGCTCGATGGTCTGCCGGGTCGGTTCGGGTCGATGTCGTATGACGGTGAGCGGAATCTGATCGTGGTGCAGGTCGATGATGCGCAGGGCAATGTGATGTCTTCGATGTCGTGGAGCTATAGCGAGCCTGTGTCCGAGCCGATTCGTGAGTCGGATCTGATTCCGTGTTCGGGCGGCTGTGGCTGTGTGTACGCGGACGACCCGGAGCTGCGCGAGTGCGCGTGTGATGGTGCGTGCCGGCTCGATACGACGTGGTTCGACCGTCCGGTGCGCGGTTCGCTGTGAGCCGTTGCCGAGGGCGTGCTGATGAGTACGAGTATGCGAATGTGCCTGGTGGGCAGTGGCGTACGAAGCGTGAGGCAGCGGCGCTGCTGTGCGTGGATTGCCCTGTGTTGGCTGCGTGTGCTCGTGCTGCGTTGAAGCATCACGCTCTCGGCATGGTGTGGGCTGGTGTGCCTATACCACCTGACCATGACAACAAGAACACGAGTGCAGCCCGTCGGCTGCTGATCGAGGTGGCTCTGTATGGCTAGTGAGGATAGGCGTCCGCCGATACCGCCGGACATGGTCAAGCGTGTGAAGGCGCGTGCTGGCTATGTGTGTCAGAAGTGCGGTAGCGATGACCGGTGCGAGGTGGATCATGTTGTGCCCTGGCACATCGTGAAGGTGCACGATGAGGACAACCTGATGCTGCTGTGTCTGCCGTGCAACCGCAGTAAGGGCGGCAAGGTGGAAGCCGATGGCCGCAAGACGTGGTTCGATGCTGACTTCTTCGGTGCTACCGCATGACCGAGACAGTGTGCGTGTGGTGCCGAGGCAAGGGCCTGATGGATGCGGGCGTGCTAGGCAAGGGCAAGCACGTGACTACCGTGCCGCTGCATCAGTGCCCAGACTGCGAGGGCTTGGGCATGCGAGTGAATCCTGCACCACGTCGATGGCCTAAGCGATGAGAAGCCACGTGCCGATCATGCATTGTGATGAATGGCCATGCATACTGTCATGCATGGCACTGCATGATCATGCGTCCACTGAGGGCCTGGCGAGGCGTTCGGTTTTTGTAAAGGGGTCGTTTGACACCGAGGGGCTCCTCGCGCTTGCACCCCCCAAGGCCTCCAGAGGTCGAGTTCCGCATAGTGGGATGAATGGACGATGCATATTCATGCATAGCGAATGCATGAATGGATGGCCGTGCATGAATGATGCATGGTCGAGTGGAGGTGGTCTCGGTGGGGTACGTGCTGAACGAGTCGTATGAGAATTCGATCACGACTTTCCTGGCGTCGAACCTGTGGGTGAGCGATTCGGAGGCCCCGTATCTGGCGTCTCTGCTGCACATTGCTCGGCTCCTGGATCTGAAGGTGGCGGCGAAGCAGGCTTTGCCGGCCGGCCTGACGATGGAATTTCGGATGCTGTTCTCCGAGCTGCGGAAATGCAAGCCCCCGGAGGAAGAGTCGGACGACGACGACTTCGATAAAGAGATCGACGCTATCTGAGATGGACAGCTCGACGCTGCCGACGATCGTCCTGCCGGAAGGGTACCGCGAGGACTGGGTAGACGAGGTACCGCCGTGGCTTCCTCGCGTCTACACGCAGCCGATCGAGTGCCCGGACTACTCCGAGGGCGACAAGCTGATCCGGCTCTCGGAGAAAGTGTTCCGCTTCGCGGCCGGCGACGAACTGCGCCTGGATGCCTGGCAGAAGTGGCTGATACGCGAGATTCTGCAGAAGTACCCCGAGGACTACCCGGACCCCTCGCTCGCCGGCAAGCTCGTCTATCAGCAGGTCGTCGTCTCGATGGGCCGGCAGAACGGCAAGACCGTGCTCGGTGCCGTCATGGCGCTCTACGGGTTGATCCTGATGGTCCCCCGCGCACCCGAGGTGATCTCGATCGCGGCCGTCGTGGAGCAGGCGAAGAACCTGTATGCGAAGGTCCGGTATTGCGTGGACAACGTTCCGCTGCTTCGGAAGCGGTTCAAGACCACCGACCGCAGCGGTATCAAGTCGCGGAACCTCAAGAAGCCGGCGACCTATGTCGTCAAAGCGGCCGGCGACGGCGACGGGCTGCAAGGCTTCTCTGGCTGTCTGATGCTGCTGGACGAGCTGCACCTGCTCAAGTCCGAGGCATGGGACGCGCTCACGCTCGGTGCATCGGCACAGCCGAAAGCTCTCGTCGCCGGCTTCACCACCGCCGGCGACGACAACTCGGCACTGCTCAAGCTGCTCTACCGCATCGGCCGCGCAGCCGCCGCGAAGGAGGAGGGCCACGATCCACGGTTCGGATTCTTCCTGTGGGAGGCCGATCCGAACCTGCCGCTTTACGATCCGCAGGCACTCATCCAAGCGAATCCCGCGATCGCGTCGGGCCGGCTCAACCTCGCTGACGAGGTGCGGCGTGGAAAGAACATGCTGGAGGCGTCGTTCCGGCGCTACCGCCGCAACGAGTTCGTGTCCGTCGAGAACATTTGGATGCCGATGCCGGCATGGTTGGCCGGCGAGTACGGCCCGATACCGACAGCGGCCCGCAAGCAACCGCTGATCATCTCGTTCGCCCGATCCAGGCGGACGTGGAACTACGTCTCGATCGTCGCCTCGACCAAGTACAACGGCGTTGTGTACACGCAGCTCATCGGTACGATCACGTTCGGCAACGACGAGCTGCTGCTGAAAAAGCTTGTGCAACTGAGCCGTAAGGTGCGGGTCGAGAAGTTCGTCACCGACTCCGAGACGATGAAGCCCACCATCCTCGCGCTCGACAAGACGCACCACCTGCCGGCGGAATACATGACCCGAGGGAACATCGCGAACGCTACCTCAGCGGTGCACTCGATGATCAAGGATGGCCGCGCCAAGCATGCCGGCCAGAAGGAACTCGCAACGCAGCTGACCAAGACTGTGACAGTCAATGCGGGGCAGGGTGTGATCATCGATATGAATAAATCTTTGGGCGACATCGACGCGATGTATGCCACGCTCATGGGCGTTTTCATGGCCGAACAGCAGCAGCCGTACGTGTCTCCGCTGAACATTTTTCCGAAAACCACCGCATGAGAATCACACCGATGGGATTAGCGTTCCCCAGCAATGAACGCAATCAAGAGATTCTTCGGACTGGGCGACCAGATCGAGACCCGCAGCGGCTCGGTTGGTTCGGTCGGCGGTGACTCGCCCCTATCTGGCGTAATCCCTCCTCCCCGAACGGAACTCGGCGTCACATGGCGCGAGGCATTGAAGGTGTCGGCGTTCTCCCGATCGATGGACCAGACGAACACGATGATGTCTTCCATGCCGGCGACCGTGCGCGATGCGCGGCAGCGGCTCATCCCGCTCGATTCCCGAGACTTCCCTACCATCGTCTCGAAGCCGAACCTCGATATGGACTACGAGGAATTCGTGCAGTCGACAGTGAACGATCTGTTCCTGCACGGCGAGTTCATCTGGCTCCGCGTCGGTGACCCGCAGACGGTCAATCTCGTCCCGATCGCACCGCACGAGATGACCATCGTCCGAGACCGCCTGCCGGATGGCACCTGGGGCCGCGTCCGCTACGGGCACCTGGGCCGCGAGATTCCCCGCAATCGCGTCATCCACAAGAAGCACACCTCGATCACCGGCGAGCCACGCGGCATCGGACCACGGCAGCTCGCACAGACCGAGCTGCGCGCCGCGCTGACCCTGGCTGAATTCCAGGCTGAGTGGTTCGACTCCAGCAACGTCCCGTCCGGCACGCTGAACACCGACCTGCACCTGAGTGCACCGGAACAGGACGAACTCCAGGACCGGTGGAACAACTTCCTGCGCTCGCATCGCGGGCAATCCGTCGTCCTCGCCGCCGGCCTCAGCTACGACGCAATCCAGCTCAAGCCCGCCGACGCGCAGATGCTCGAGGTGCAGGACGCCATCGACCGAAGGATCGTGCGAATCTGTGGCACACCAGCTTTCGACCTCCTCGTCCCCGGTGGCACCGAGTCCCGCACCTACCAGAACCTCGAACAGTCCACCCTGCAATACCTGGTCGCCACCCTCGCGAAGTACATGAACGCCGTCGAGCGAGGACTCACCGACGTCATCCCGCGCGGCAACAAGGTCGAACTGGACGAGACCGGCCTACTGCGCATGGACAGCAAGACACGCGCCGAGGTCGACACCGCCAACATCCAGAACGGCACGCGCACGGCAGACGAGCTGCGCGCCCGCGACGGACTCGACCCAGTGCCCGCCAGTGAAAAGAAGCCGGCCCCGACCGTCGTTGCGTCCGAGCGCCTAGACCAGCCCAAGGAGATCGCAGCATGATCCGCGTCCTGGTCGGGCCACCGTGCGCCGGCAAGTCCACCTACATCGCAGAGCACGCCGAACCCGGCGACACCATTGTCGATTTCGACGCGCTCGCAAAAGCATTCGGCTCCACCGCGCACCACGACACCCCACTGTCGATGCGCCGCGTCGTCCACGCTGCACGCCACGCAGCCATCACCCAGATACTCATGGGCCGCGTCGAAAACGCGTGGATCATCGACACCGACCCGACCCGCATGATGAAAGCGCAGTACCGCCGCGCCGGCGCCGAAATCGTCCTACTCGACCCCGGCCTCGCCGACTGCCTCCAACGCGCAGCCGAAGACAACCGGCCCGACTGGACCGCCGACCAAATCCGCCGCTGGTACCGAATGAGGAAGACCGCATGAGCCACCACCCGATCGTCCAGCACCTCCTCGACCTGTTCGAGTACAAGCATCTGCCTCCTCACCTGGCAAAGGTATCGGGCCACTTCAGCGCTACGGCTGAGCTGATGGTCAACAGACTCGAATCGGGTCCCGAGCTGACCGCCGGCCTCCGCAAGCTGCTGGAGGCGAAGGACTGCTTTGTGCGCCAGGCCGTCATCGACGCCCGAACCATCGAGACCCGCACAGCACCGGTGCTGGACGAGATCGAGATCCGCACGGCCGCGATCGGCGTCGTGGACGAACAGGCCCGCATCATCTCCGGTATAGCCGTCCCCTACGGCCAGACCACCG
>NZ_LVCV01000448.1 GCF_001647195.1 Rhodococcus sp. EPR-157
GGATGGAAGACTCGCGGCGAACTCCCGGTCGGCGTCGTCATCTCCGGTAAGAACCGCCCCGAGGGCTATTACGTCGAAACGCGCATCGCGAACACCGCACGCGGTGACGAAGTTCTCGAACTCGCACGCGACGGCGTACTCAAATACTTCTCGGTCGGGTTCCTACCCGGTGCCGAGGATAAGCGCGACGGCGTGCTCGTCCGCACCAAAGCGACACTGCGCGAAGTGTCCATCACTGAAATCCCCGCCTACAAAGGCGCGGTCATCGAAAGCGTGAGAAGCGCTGTCACAGAAGAGGAAACACGCATGGACCCCGAAGAGCTCGCACGCCTCGTCGCCGCCGGAATCAAAGACGATCCCGAGGTCACCCAGCTCCGCACCGACAATGCCGAGATGATTCGACGTATCGGAGTACTCGAAGACACCGGACCCGCACAGGCGCGCGGCCGGCGTGAATTCCAGGTCCGCACCGGCGGCGAACTGCTCAAGGCAATGGCCAAGGGCGACCGCGACGCAATCGACGAGATTCGTAGCGTCAACGACGAGCTGGAGTCGCTGCGCATCGAGACCCGCGCCTACGAAGGTCAGGTCGTCGCGGACGGCGTTGTCCAGCCGGCGTGGCTGGAGAAGCAGCTCCGACTCACCAACCGCAGCCGGCCGATCTCGACCATGTTCTCCCGTGAATCGCTGCCGCCGGACGGCGACTCGTTCGAGTACGCCAAGGTCATCACGGAAACCGGGGCCATCACCGTCCAGGCACTCGAAGGTGACGATCTGGGTTACCTGGAGATCAAGCTCGGCACGGGCAGCGGCACCGTCCGCACAGTCGGCGGCTACACCAGCTTCAGTCGCCAGGCCATCGAACGGTCCAAGGTCCCGATCCTGGACACCGGCCTGCGGTGGATGGGCATCCAGTACGCCGAGGCCTACGAGAACTACGTCCAGGCGTTCATGCTCGCGCTGCCCCTGGGTGGAGCCGAGGGCGTCAACTCGATCCCCGTTCTCGCGAAGCCGGCGACGGCCGCCGAGTGGATCAGCGTCGTACTCGACGCGAAGCACTCGATCATCCAGAACGCCAAGGGGCTGCGTGCCGACCTCATCGTGTGCAGCTTCGATGTCTACAAGGACATCGCCCTGCTGGAGGATGCCACCGGCCGGCCGATCTTCAATGTCAACGGTGACGGACAGAACACCTGGGGCAGCGCAAACGTCAGCCAGACCGACGACGTAGAGATCGGCTTCAACATGGCCGGCCTGCCCGGTGTCGTCGGAGATCGACTGCCGCCCGGTACATTCCGCGTCTCCTCGCGCGAAGCGATCACGTCGATGGAGTCGGCCGGCGCTCCGTTCTCGCTCCAGGACGAGAACATTATCAACCTGACCAAGGACTTCAGCGTCTATGGCTACCAGGGGATCTACTCCGAGCAGCCCAAGGGCATGACCGCGATCACCTGGCCGGACGAGTAGATGACAGCGCCGGAACCGGACGACTCGACGGTCACTGTCCCGACCGTCGAGGAGTTCCGGAATTTCGTCAACGCCGACCCGAGCGACGACGACGACCTCAAGCGCGACCTGGACAGTGCCGTCGAGTTGGTGGACGAGTTCTGCCGCGATCCTCAGAGGCCCGTTCCGGCGGCAACCCGCAGACGGTGGTACCTGCTCGTCGGTGCGGAACTGTTCGACGCGTCGTCGGGTCCGAGCACCAGTACGGACCCGTTCGGCAACTCACGCCAGTCTCGGCCTTCACGTGATCCGCTGCACGTGATCATGCGGCAGGCCCGACGATTCGTCAGTCCGTTCTGATGAACATCACACAGGCCACCGCGAAGGTCGTTGCCACCCTGGAAGGTTCCGGCCTCCGCGTCCAGGGGTGGGCGGAGCGGAAGGTCGTTCCGCCGGTGGCAATCGTCGTGCCGGCGCAGCCGTTCCTCGACAGCGAGGGCGATACGACGTTCGAGCACCCGTTCGTCCTGCATTATCTCGTGCAGCTTGTCGCCGGCCGTGGCACGGGCGACACGGTCCAGCGCGCACTGGAAGACGACATCACCGCCGCCGTACTCGCGCTGACCGATGTCGGCATGTCGGTCGATGACGTGCAGTACCCCCTCATAGGTACCGAGGACGACTCCCCCACCATCGGCGCCCAAATCGAGGCGTCCGTAACCATCAACCTGAAAGAGGATGTGTAGCAATGCCATTCAAAGGCACCAAGGGTGAAAACCTTCAGATCTCGTTCGACGGCACCGAGTACAACAGCTACCTACACCAGGTGCGCGCGGAGCCGGACGACGGCGAGGACGGTGATTTCATCACCTTCGCCAACGCCGCTACCGGCGACACCTCGCAGTGGTTCCTGCGCGGTGAGATGTACGACGACTACGCGGCCGACAGCCTGTGGACGCTCGCTTGGGAGAACTCCGGTCAGGTGGTCCCGTTCCTGATCAAGCCCTACGGCAACGAGGTGCCGTCCGAAGCGCAGCCGCACTTCGGTGGTGACGTGAAGATCTCGCGTAAGCCCGGTATCGGTGGCGAGGCAACCGTGGCGCACCAGACCGAGATCGAGTGGGAGATCGAAGGCGTTCCCGAGCGGATCGTCGCCTAGCTCTCATGGCCGGCATCAAGATCGACGTCGACCTCGACGGCAAAGACGAGATCGTAGCGAAGCTCACCAAGTTCGCTGCGACCTCCCGGCAACTGAAGCCGGCTTTCCAGCAGATCACCAGTAGGGCAATGGTGACGGGACGGTTCCAAGCCCCGAGGTACGGCGGCAAGACTCGCGCCTCGCTCAAGGGCAAGGCGTCGAATCTGAAGTCGCACTTGAGCGCCGGCAACGGTTCCTACAACAGTCACGGTGGCGGCATCTACGTCGAGATGAACCACGCCGGCACCCGCTGGGACGGGCAGGCCCCGAACCCTTGGCTGTATCGAACGCTCAACGCGAACAGGACGTTCGCCGTGCAACGAGTGCGGCGAGAAATCATCAGAAAGAAAGACGAAGCGGGACTATGAAACTGACACTGACCGACATTCTCAACGACCTCACCGGCGAGCAGCTCGACGACATCGAGAAGACGCTCGGCGGCACGATCGAGGACGCGGGTTCGTACAAGCTGACGAAAGCTCTCGGCTACGTCCGCGCCAAGGTCAACGAGGACCAGCCCGACCTCAAGTTCCGCGACTACAACAAGCGCACACTCCGCGAGATCAGCCACGACGTCGGCCTGGACCAAGAGGACGACGACCCAAAAGACGACAGCGGGAACTAGCCGACGCGCAGGCAGAACGCCTCGCCGCGTTCTGCCTGCTGACCGGTCAATCGCCCACGGTCTACCGCACGCTAACCCTGCGTGAGCGCAACGCGTTCGTGGCCGTAGCCAACCGAGCACGACGGAAAAGGAAGTCCTGATGGTCACCACCGAG
>NZ_LVCV01000449.1 GCF_001647195.1 Rhodococcus sp. EPR-157
GGCACGACTGTGGGTTCGTGCTCAACGCGTTCGCCGGCATGTACAACCGTCACATCGAGCCGCTGTCCGGTGGCGCATCCGACGAGGGCGGCTGGACCCCGACCAACAGTGTCGCAACATCGAATCACCTGTCGGGCACTGCCGTTGATCTGAACTGGAACAAGTATCCGTTCCGGGTGTATCGGATGGCGCCGAGCATGGTGTCCGATGTGAAGGGTTTGCAGGTCGACTTCCGTGGGCTGATCGACTGGGGTCGCGACTGCTGGGGCGGCAACCCGGTGGATGAGATGCACTACCAGGTGGCGAAGGGCAAGCCGATGGGGGCCTACGTCGACTTCGCGAACGAGCTACGCGGTGGGCTGTGGGGCCTGTTCGGCAGCACCACACCCACTCCCGCCCCTGTCGTCGTGCCCAACCCCGGCGTCGGGGGCGGTTCCACGTTGCTGCTGCGCGGATCGACAGGGCCGGCGGTGCGCCGGCTGCAAGAACGGCTGAACCGCGACTACCCGCGCTACTCACGCCTCGCCGTCGACGGTGACTACGGGCCGGCGACCGAGGGCGTGGTGCGCGAGTTCCAGCAGCGCGCCGGCCTACTGGTCGATGGCATCGCGGGGCCGGCCACGCTCGGAAAGCTCGGACTGTGAGGTTCGGAATCCAGACCCTCGCAACGGCGGTGGTGCTCGGTGTCGTCGCCGGCGTCACCGCCGCCACGAACTACCTACTTCGGACCGAGCTGCCGTCCGAAGTCCAACTGATGGAAGAGAAGTCATGACCGGACCACTGGACCTCGTACGCGCCGAGGTCATGAAACATGTCGGCCCCGAGATGGACGCACGGTTCGCTCAGCTCATCCCCCTGTTCACCAAAGCACTCAATCGCGGCGAACCACTCGAACAGGTCGAAGTCCCGCCGGCGGTCGAGAAGGTCGCCGCCGGCACCGCAGCGAAGCGCACCACCGCGCAAGGTGTCGTCGCACTGGCACTCGCCGGCGCGCTCGGCTTCGCTGCTGACACCGTCGCCGGCCCCGACTTCGAACTGCTCGACTTGGGTGACTGGAAGGGCCTAGGCAGCGGCGCGGTCGTCGCTGGCATCATGGCACTGCTCGCGTTCGGACAGCGCAAGATCGGTCGCTGATGAACGAGCGGGCAGTCCTCGCGGCTGCGCAGATGCTCTCGGTATTCCTCGCCGCCGGCTCGATCGTCGTAGGTCTGCTGTACGCCGGTCCCGAGCAGCTTGTCCGCCGGCCGCTCCCAGTCGGACAGGAAACGCTCGTCGTCGTGATCGAGTCCGCATTCCCGGTGTGGCCGTTCCTGTTCATCACCACCGGGCTCATCCTCCTCGTCTGTGCCCTCCGCAAAAAGTCGTTGCTGATCGGTCACGGTTTCGTGGTACTCGGCTGGGCGTTCTGGGGATTCTGTCTCATCATCGGCCCGCTGCGCAGTGTCCCACCGGCACCGATCATCGTCGGCGTGATCGCCTTCGTGCTCGGTGTTGCAGCCAACGTCGGAACTATGCGCCTCTGGGCGGCACTTGGAGTGAAATAGATGGACATCGCCGCGATCGTCGCCGCTGCCATCGCCGCGATCGCCACCGCCGTGGCAACGGTCGTATCGGCACGTAGCCGCGTGCAGACGGACAACGTCGTCGCACTGATCAAGTCCAACGGCACGCTCAACCGGCAGGTAGCCCGACTGGACGAATGGAAGATCGCCGGCCGCTACTACATCGCTCGACTGCGAGGGCAGTTGGCAGACAACGGAATCGAGCCACTGCCACTCCCACGCGAACTACAGGAGGACCTGTCCGATGGGTAGCAACACAGTCGACATCTATTTCAAGGGCCACGAGTCGGGCCTGCGAGAAGCGATTCGCCGCGTCAAGTCCGACATTCAGTCTCTCCGTGGTCAGCGGATCGAGCTGACGGTCGACGTCGAGGACCGCTCGCTCCGACGCTTACAGGACCAGATGAACTCGGTCCGCAACACCGTCACACAGATCCGAACAGCCGTCGACCGATCCGAGCTGACACGCCTGCGCTCCGAACTCGCCGCGCTCCGCGACCGCACCATCAGAGTCGACGTCGAACTCAACAACGCCGGCGCGCTCGCCGGCCTCGCCGCGTTCGACGTCGCTCGAGGTAACGCGCACATGGCGCTCGACCTCGACACCGCCGGCGCTGCGTCCGAGCTGGCGGCGTTCATCGCGTCGATTCCCCGATCGGTGACGATCAATCTCGACGTCGACACGCGAACCGCAGCAAACGAACTCGCAGCATTCCGGCTGGCGTTGCGTGCGCTGAACAGTGACACCATCGATCTCGGCGCTGCCTCACGGACAGCCTCACGCGGCATAGGTGCGGTCGGTAGCTCTGCCGGGAAAGTTGCCCCGATGCTGCTCGCGCTCGCGCCAGCTGTAGGCGTGCTCGCATCGGGGGCGGTCGGTGCCGGCATCTTCGGCACGGCTGCCGCGCTCGGCGCTGTCACCGCAGCCGCCGGCCTCGTATCGGTCGGATTCGGTACGGCGATTGCTGCCCTGCCGATCATGGCTGCCGCAACGTCCGAGGAAGTCAAGGGCCATTTCAAGTTCATGGCCGACGACGTCGTCAACACCATGAAGCAAATCGCGGTGCCGCTACAGACCCCGCTCGTCAACCTCGCGACCGCTGTCGGTGCGGCATTCCATCAGATCCGGCCGAACCTGGAGAACATCACCAACGGCGTCGCCGGACTGATCAACGAACTGTCCGGAAAAATGCCCGCGATCGCTGCCGAAGTCGGACCGGCGCTGGAAAACATATTCGACGGCGCGGTACCGCACATCCAATCGCTGATGAACGAGCTACCTGCTCTCATCGCATCGTTCGGTGACTTCGGCGCCTCGCTCGGAGATCCCGCAATCGTGCAGGGCGCGCAGCGCGTGTTCGGCATGATCCCCGGAATCGTGTCCGGGGCCGGTGATGCGCTGGTGGGTGTCGGTGAAAAGTTCAACGACATGATGGCCTACCTGGATTCCGGGGCACTCGACGGATTCACAAGCGGCATAGGCCAATTCATATCGAACATTCAATCGACGGACTGGTCGGGCGTCGGAAGCGGTCTGACCGACATGGCCAACAGCTTCGGTGACTTCGCCGGGACCGTCGACATGGATCAACTCGCCGGCGGAATCGAGAACATCACCAGTGCACTGACCAACCTCACGGACGGTGCCACCGCAGTCGTCGGTGCAGTGCAAGGCATCAACGACGCATTCTCCGATCTGACCGGTGGAGGCAGCCTCTTCGACACACTCAAGCAGGGACTGGGATTCGGCGACGTCTGGGGAGGCCTGTTCGACGACCCGCCGAAACCGAAAATCGAACCTGAACTCGTCCTGCCCGACACTGGAGCGCTCACTGGTTTGCTCGCGCCCGGTGTCGAGATGCCGGTGAACCCCGTAGCCGGTCCGGTGCCGCCCCTGCCCGCAGCTCCACTGCCGCTCGATCTTCTGCCCGGTGCGATGCCTGCGGTCCCGTCGCCCGCAGCGGTGCCGGTGCCTCTCGCCCCGGAACCGATGCCCGCACCTGAGCCGCCACTCGCCCCGGTGGTGATCGAGACTCAGGCGGAGTTGACGAACCTGTCGCAGCCGGACATTCCACCGCTCAAGGTGCCAGTGGAGTACGACACAGCGGCGTTGAACACGCTCACCATTCAGCCGCCGGCGCCGGTGAAGGTCCCGATCGAGTTCGAGGTGACGCCGCCGGACATGTCCGCGTTCACGCTCGACCTCACTGCGCAGGGCGCAGCGGCCGGCGCATCGTTCGCGGCCGGTCTCGCAGGGTCCGCTGGCGCGGTCGCTGCTGCCGCCGCGTCGATGGCCGCAGCAGCACAGAACGTCTCGGTCGACCTGTCCGCCCAAGGCGCTGCCGCCGGTGCATCGTTCGCCGCTGGCATTCGCTCGCAGGCCGGCGCGGTCGCTGCCGCTGCCGCTGAACTCGGCGCGATCGCAGCAGCAAACAAGGGACACTACAAGGGCCGCAAAGGAATAGCCGCCGACCGGATCATGCTGATTCCCCACGGGCAGGCGATGGTGAAAGGCTTCATCGGCGGTATGCAGTCACAGAAGCGTGACCTCGTGCGCGCCGCACAGGGACTCGCTGGTGATGTGTACACAGCGTTCGATGACGACCTCGTGCCGAACATCGGATTGTCCGGCGGCATGGACATGACGCAGAAGGTGTACGTCACTGTCGAGGCCGGCGTCATGGCGGACCCGGTGAAGATCGGCCGCGAGATCACCAACAGTCTCGACGCCTACAAGACGGCAGTCGGGCATGCATCAGGGACGGTGGTCAGTGTCTAGGTTCATCGACCGAACGAAGGTCGCGCTACAGGTCGAGCGCAGCCGCGAGAACGTCTGGGTACCCAACGGTCTCGCACTCCCCCAGCGCAGCTACGAGCCTGACGGACTCGTGTTCGACTGCCGCGACAACGGCGGCATGGCATTCCCCCCAGAGACCCTGTTCCGCGACGACGAGTCGTGGTCATCCCGCACCTTCGCCAGCACCCGCACAAACTGGGTGATCAACGTCAACTCCAGCGGCGAAGCGCAGAAGGCAATGGATCTCGGTCCGGTCCTCGCGCAGACCCGAGTCGCGATCCCCGTTAAACCCGGCATGAAGGTCAACTTCGCCGGCGTCTTCCAGCTCCGCAAAACGGGTCTGCACAACCATGCCGCAGACGGGCAGCTACGCGGTCAGGACGTCCGTGTCACGATCTGGGGAACGGGCACGACGACCGATGAGTACGGCGTCGAAACCACCACCAAGATCGAGCTGCTGACCTCGCAGCAGGTCTTCCAGAACTACGTCCCGTTCGTCGCCCCCAACGGGTACGTGCAAGTCACGCTCCCCACGGTGTCGGATGCGACGGTGCCGGCCGGCGTCGATCGGATCTACATGTCGGTGATGCTCATCGCGCAGGGCCTCAATGCCCCGCACACCGGGCAGTATCAGTCGTTCTACTTCGGTGCGCTCGACACGAACTTCTTTGCGATCTCGAAGGCGTCTCCGCTGCGACTGTTCGTGCGCCGGCCGGACTCGATCAACAACACAGTGCCGAGTGTGCTCAGCTCGACGGGTGCGGTGTACCCGAGTCGATCGAGGTTCGACAATCTCCCGCCGGATAGCGAAGTGGTGCTGGTGTCCACGTCGGTGTCGGCTGTGAATGTCGATGTGTACCAGTGGGATACAGCACGCGGTCCACTGTTGACGACGATCGCTCTCGCACCAGGGCAGCGTGTGAGCACTCCGGTGTCGACGGCTACCGGAAAGATCGAGCTCGTGTCCGCCGGCAGCTTCGGCGTCGAGCGCGTGTCCGCGCAAGTGGTGCGGACGGATACCTACGAGCAGACCCGTACCTACCGCTATCTGTTCGCCGACATCATCGACGACGTTGCCTCGATCGCCGCCGAGCATATCGAGTCGGATCTCGCGCTGCTGACGGTGAAGTTCAACTCGAACACTGTCAGTCCAGCGTTGCGCGCCGGCAAGCGTGTGCGTCTACTGGCGCTGCATTCCGCCGGCTACACGCAGGTGTACTGCGGTGTCATCCGAGGCCGGCGAATCGTCCACCGCTACGGCCGGCCCGATCAGGTCGAGATCGTCGTGCACTCCGCTCACGGCGCTGTCGGTCAGGTCGAATGCCCCGTCGCCTACGATCGCCTGTCCGAGTACGGCCCGCTGGTGCACACCGCCGGTGTGCCCATCGTGGTCGACGGTGTCGATTACACCGGGCCAGCGCGTAACCTGCCGGATGGGTGGGACTACTTCCCCTCGTACGCAGCCGATTCCGCGCAGACAATGCAGGATGCCCTGATGCTCACTCGGAACACGAACAAAGCGTTCATGTTCGTGGACCGCTATGACCAGACCATCGTCACGTCGACGCTGCCGGCCGCGACTGTTGCCGAATTGTCGGACGCACCCGGCGAGGGTGACATCAGTTACAACAGTCGCGAGCTGGAGTCCGGCGCGGACACCGCGAACATCGTCAACGCGGTCGCGGTGGAGGAACACTTGCTCGATCGCTCGGACTTCGTGGATCGGCAGCTCGACCGTGAGGCCGCGCCGATCATGCTCGGCGACATAGCTTCCCGTACTCGGCGGATCGAGTATCGGCGTGAGACGTCGGTCGAGCTGTTCGGTTTGCAGCGCCGCAACTTCGGTGTGATCCGTGGGTCCGGTGAGTGGAACGACATCATTGCCGACAAGTTCGGTACCACGTTCGACCAGTGGGCCGCAGACGTGCTCGATGAGTACGCCGGCGAAGGCCCCACCATCGACCGCCTGCGGTTGACGGTGATCACCGATGCCGATCTCCAACTCATCTCACGCTTGCAGTCTCTCGATGCGCTCGGCGTCACCTACCGAGGGCAGCGCGTGGTGCGCCGTATTCGTCGCCTCGAGCACCGGATCATGCCGCACAGGTCCTCGTTCAAATGGACCGTCGATGTGCGGTTCGACGCGACCGGTGAGCAGAACCTCTGGCTGCCGGCACCCGAGGACTGGGAGGCGTTGGAGCCGGCCCTTGTCGAAGGCGAGGCCGGCCTCGTGGATGGCGGCAACCCCGAGCATCCTGGCGCTGGAGTGGTCGACGGCGGTGACCAGGACGCGCCGGCGATCGTGAAGCTGACACGGTCCGACGACTTCGCCCGCCCGAACGGGCCGGCTGGCGCGAACTGGCGCTACTACAACCCGACACCCACGCCGGTGATCATCGGTCAAGAGCTGGTGATGACCACCTCGACAGGTGGACTGGACAACGGCTATCAGGGCAAGTTCGCAATCACGTACGTCGACCCGGTGAACGGCGACAACCAGGAGGTGTCCGGCCGTGTCACCTCTGCCCCGACGACCAGCTTCCAGGGCTTGATCCTCGGCGCCAACGACACGCTCACGTCCGGCGTGCTGGTCGAGTTCAACCGAACGCAGGTGATCATCTCGGCGGTGCTGTCCCCGACCATGACAGCGGTGCGCAGCCAGCGTGACATCGACACCTCGTTCACCTCACTGAACCGAGCGCGGTTCCGCCGCGAGGGTGACCGATACCGCTTCTACCGTGACGACACTTTCCTGTTCGAGTGGACCGACCCCGGTGGTTTCGCGGTGATCGGCGGCAAGCATGGCGGGTTGCTGATCTCCCGCGAGGACACCACCGCGAGCGCTGGTTTCGATGACTTCCAGTTCAAAGACATCTAGGAGAATCCATGTCCCGCATACAAGTTCGGCGCGGCACGTCCGCTGCATGGGCATCGACCAACCCGGTGCTCGCTGCCGGCGAGCCTGGCTACGACAGAGACGCCGATCGGTTCAAGCTAGGCAACGGCGTCGATCCGTGGTCCGAGCTGGAGTGGCAGCAGGTCGGCCCCGAGGGACCGGTAGGTCCTGCTGGTCCGGCCGGCGTACAGGGTGAGCCAGGTCCCGCCGGCGAGCAGGGTGAGCCAGGTCCTGCCGGCGGACCGGAAGGTCCTGCCGGTCCGGTTGGTCCCGCCGGCGAGCAGGGTGAGCCAGGCCCCGCCGGTCCTGCAGGCGCACCGGGTGCTGCCGGCGAGCAAGGTCCCGCCGGCGAGCAAGGTCCCGCGGGACCGTCGATCGCGGCCGGCGCGACTACCGCGCTGTGGTCCGGCACTGAGGCGCAGTACGCTGCCCTGTCCTCTGGGGTGAAGAACGCTGCAGGGTTCATTGCGGTGATCGTGCCGTGACTGTTCGTGTTGCCGGTGTTGCGATCCAGCGCGTGATGGTAGCTGCCGTGGCTGCCAAGCGGATCATGGTCGGCGTCGGCGGTTCCGCTGTGCAGGCGTGGTCCTCGTTCCCCGCCGCAGGGATGGGCATCGACAAGGCTTCACCGAACCAGTCCACCTCCGTGTCGGTGTGGACGGAAATCACCGGCTGGCAAGCGCGTGCGGGGTTTCCTGGTTCGGCCTACACATCGCGCGGTCTGGTGCTGCCGGCGGGCGTGACGGTGAACCTTGTGAGCCGTTGCGCGCGTGCAGCGACGAGTGCCCACGCGAGCATGACGCACAGGCTCCTCGCAAACGGTGTCGTGATCGTCAACGGCACCAGTGGCGCCAACGTCACGCAAGCCGATCTCGCCGGCTACACGAC
>NZ_LVCV01000450.1 GCF_001647195.1 Rhodococcus sp. EPR-157
ACGCCGTCGTCGGACCGGAAACGACGCTGCGCGACGTCGTCGTCGGTGATCGCGCGTCCGTCGTGCGCACCCAGGCAGACAAAGCCACCATCGGGCCCAGCGCTACCGTCGGACCGTTCGCATATCTGCGCCCCGGATCCCAGATCGGCGTCAGTGCCAAGATCGGCACGTTCGTGGAGACGAAGAACTCCACGATCGGCGATCACTCCAAGGTCCCGCATCTGACGTACGTCGGCGACGCGACGATCGGCGAGCATTCCAACATCGGAGCCTCCAGCGTCTTCGTCAACTACGACGGCGTGAACAAGAGCCGGACCGTCGTCGGCTCGCACGTACGCACGGGATCGGACAACATGTTCGTGGCCCCCGTACGAGTGGGCGACGGCGCCTACACCGGAGCCGGAACCGTGCTCCGCAACGATGTACCACCGGGGACGCTCGCAGTCTCCGCTGGGTCCCAGCGCAACATCGACGGCTGGGTCGAGAAAAAGCGTCCAGGCACCGCAGCAGCGAAGGCTGCCGCGCGTGCTCTGGCAGCCGAGTCGGCACAAGCGCACGAATCAAAGGACGGCGAACAGTAGTGAGCACCCCGAATTGGATCGACAACCAGAAGAACCTCATGCTCTTCTCGGGTCGAGCACATCCCGAACTCGCCAAGCAGGTGGCGAAGGAACTGGGAATCGAGGTAACCCCACAGACCGCGCGCGACTTCGCCAACGGAGAAATCTTCGTTCGCTTCGAGGAATCGGTTCGAGGCTCCGATGCCTTCGTCCTGCAGAGCCACCCGTTCCCACTGAACACCTGGCTGATGGAACAGCTCATCATGATCGACGCGCTCAAGCGCGGATCTGCCAAGCGGATCACCGCGATCCTGCCGTTCTACCCCTACGCCCGCCAGGACAAGAAGCACCGCGGCCGTGAGCCGATCTCGGCTCGCCTCGTCGCAGACCTGCTCAAGACTGCAGGCGCGGACCGCATCATCACCGTCGACCTGCACACCGACCAGATCCAGGGCTTCTTCGACGGACCGGTCGATCACATGCACGCGCACAGCCAGTTGGCCGATCACATCCGCAGCAAGTACAGCCTCGAACACATCACCGTCGTCTCCCCCGACTCGGGCCGCGTACGCGTCGCCGAGAAGTGGGCCGACAGCTTCGGTGGCGCACCGCTTGCCTTCATCCACAAGACACGTGATCCCCTGGTGCCCAACCAGGTCAAGTCGAACCGCGTCGTCGGTGACGTCGAAGGCCGCACGTGCATCCTGATCGACGACATGATCGACACCGGCGGCACCATCGCCGGAGCGGTCAAGGTACTCAAGGAAGCAGGCGCAGGCGACGTCGTCATCGCCGCCACCCACGGCGTGCTGTCCGACCCTGCTGCCGATCGCCTCGCCAACTGCGGAGCCAAGGAAGTCGTCGTCACCAACACGCTCCCGATCACCGACGAGAAGCGCTTCGACACGCTCACCGAGCTCTCCATCGCACCTCTGCTCGCCCGCACCATCCGTGAGGTCTTCGAAAACGGCTCCGTGACAAGCCTGTTCAACGGCTCTGCTTAGGTCGTTCCGCAGGCTCCACTCCTGCGGCTCTGCATAATGCCAACAGGCTGTTCGGTTTCTTTATACCCGCTCCGCCACTTTCTCCCCGCTGCAATGAACTTGGTCACTACCACGGCCGATAACCGCAGTTCGCCGGGGAGGGGGTGTGCGGAGCGGGTTGCGTTGTACCCTAAGATGACTCGTCGTGATCGACGCGCAAACATTGGACAGTCCTGCAGCAACTTCTACCGTCCGTATCGCACGTTGGACCCCGGGTGGGTGCGTCTGGTGCGGCAGCACCGACTCGATCGAGACTTATCGCAACGAACCGCGCTGCGGCCTCTGCCGCGAAAAAGAATCCATCATCGACGATGCGAAGCACTTCATCGGAATGTACGGCCTACGTCCGCTTGGCGGCACTCTCGCGTCCGAGGACGAGGAAGAGCGCGAGTTCCGCGTCAGCGCCCGTGATGCACGTGAAGTTCTCAACCGCATCCGCCTCGAAAAGCTGCCCGACCCGGCTGCCGTCCGCAAAGCGTTGCGCCCGAGGGCTGCTGCGGCCGTAGCTGCTCCCCCGGCCGCCCGTCCCGGAACAGGTGCGACTCCAGCGAAGGCCGCGCCGAAGAAGTCCCAGGCCGGTGTCAGCGGGATAGACATGATAGAACTGGAGTCTCGGGTCCGCAAACTCCTCGACCAGCTTCAGAGCGTCGACGAGCAGATCTCGGCTCTCGACGGCCAGCAGGGCTTGCCCGCCCGCGCCCGCATGAAGGATCTGGACAGGCAGCGCACCACTGTGCTGAGCACCCTGGCTGCACTGGAGAAGGCGCTTCGCCGGGCCTGACCGAAGGTGCGGTGGGCGGGAAGCCACAGTTGCGCTCCACGGAGCTGGGATCCCGCGTGATTTTCGCGCAACTGTGGCTTCACGCCCACATTCATGGTGTATCCGTAGTCTGATTGGGTGCTACGCAAGCGACTGACGTCACCTCAGGCGGTCGACATCGTCTACGCGGTCGTGTTCGTGCTGGTCTTGTTCCAGGCCGCCGTTCGAGGGGTGTCCGGCACTGCGGGACTCTTCGTTCTCCTCGGATTCGGCGTTGCCCTCGCCATCCGTCGGCGATCACCCCGATGGTCGCTGGCGCTCGCCTGGGCTCTGGCGCTGGCGCAGATGGCCGGTTCCGTGCTCGTTCTGGCCAGCAACGTCGCGATCTTCGGCATCCTCTACTGCTCCGCGGCGTACGGGAGCAAGCTGCTTCGGCAGGTCGGACTCGGATCTGCAGTCGTCGGCGGCATCATCGCCGCGTGGTATCTCACCTACGTCAGCGAAGACCCGTTTGCCAGCGGAAACGAATCCGTCCGCAGTGCGCAGCAGTTCTTCGTCATTCTCGCGGCGATGTGGGCAGTACTCGGATTGTCGTGGGCACTCGGCCGACTGTCCTATGCCCGACGCAGCGCGATCAAGGCCGCACATGCTCAGGAACTTGCCGAGCTCCAACAGGCCCGCGCACAGAACGACATCGCAATCGAGCAGGAACGCAACAGAATTGCCCGCGATATGCACGACATCGTCGCGCACTCGTTGGCCGTCGTCATCGCGCAGGCCGACGGCGCGCGGTACGTTCGCGCCGTCGACCCGGACGCCGTCGACTCGGCGCTGACGACAATTTCCGCGACGGCCCGCGAGGCGCTCGGGGACGTCAGAGTTCTCCTGGCCCAACTGCGGCACAGCGAGGACGATCTACCCACCCCCGCAGTCACCGACATCGGACGCCTGATCGAACGGATGCGGGCCGCAGGGCTGCGCATCGATGCCACGCTCGCCGATCCACCCGCGGCCGTCGGTGCCGCTGCCGGGCTCGCTCTGTATCGGATCGCGCAGGAATCGTTGACCAACGCACTACGCCACGGCGACACCTCCCAGGCCGTCACCGTCACACTCGTCAGTGACTCTGCCGGTGTGGAACTCGTCGTAGCCAACGCACTTGCCTTGTCGAGCCAGACGGCGAGCCACCACGGTCATGGGGTCGTCGGGATGCGCGAGCGGGCAGCCCTGTCCGGCGGAGTGTGTACCGCAGGCGGCGCCGATGGACGATGGACGGTCCGGGCATGGATTCCCACAACGAAGGGAACGTGAGTGAACGACTCCCCCATCCGGGTGGCACTCGTCGACGATCAGCAGCTGTTCCGAGCCGGAATCAGAATGTTGGTGTCCTCGCAAGCCGATCTCGAATTCGTCGGCGAGGCAGGCAACGGCCGTGAAGGCGTCGAGTTGGCGGCGGCCACGTCGCCGGACGTCGTGCTGATGGACATTCGAATGCCGGTGCTCGACGGCATCTCTGCGACGACCGAAATCGTGGCGACCATGGCGAACCCACCCAGAATTCTCGTGCTGACGACGTTCGATCTCGACGAGAGCGCGGCTCGCGCGATCAAGGCCGGCGCCAGCGGGTTCGTACTCAAGGACGCCGATCCCGAGTTCCTGTTGGCCGCGATCCGAACCGTCCACGCGGGCAATTCGGTCATCGCCGCGTCGGCGACGACTGCGCTGCTCGGTCACTACACCGATGCTCCCGCCGAGCCGGTGATCCCGGAGCAGTTCACTCGCCTCACGTCCCGTGAGCAGGAGATCTTTCGGCTCGCCGCGACCGGTATGAGCAACGCAGAGATCGCGGCGAGCGAATACCTCAGCGAGGCAACGGTGAAGACGCATCTGAGCCGGATCTTCACCAAGCTCGACCTCCGCGACCGGGTGCAGTTGGTGGTGTTCGCCTTCGAGCACGGCCTGGTGCGCTGACGTCGGTCAGGGAACGAGGTTAGATTCGTAGCATGCGGTGATCGAGGCGGCACGGTCGTACAGTGCAGCCCGAAGCGACTGCGGTTCGAGCACGTGCGCGTCGGTGGCGAGTTGCCACAGAGCCCATTCGGCGTGGCGTGCATCTTGGAAGGTCACTTCCAGCCGCAGCCAACCGTCTGCGTCGAATTCCTCGGCGAGGACAGCCAATGCAGTGTTGACCAACTCGTCCCGTCGCCTCGGATTCACTCGAACGACTGCGCTGACTCCTGTGCCCTCGCTCCGAAACCGAGTGCTGCGTTCCCGCCACAGTCGTTCGAGATGGATCCGATCCGGACGCTGTGCGGGTTCGGACAGCGCCTCGGCATCCAGCAGCCTCGACAACCGGTAGGTACGGTCCGCCCCATCTCTCGTGGCCAGGAGGTAGCCGCGGTCGCGAACAGTGACCAGCCCGATGGGATCCACCGTGCGCCACTGCGCGTCTTTCCCCTCCGGCGCATAGTGGATGCGCAACTTGTGTCCGGCGAGCACTGCTCGCCGGACCTCCACCATGACGGCGGCAGGTACGAGCTCGATGTCCGATCGACGCGACAGTAGATCGAACTCCGGCTCGATCAGGAAGCGATCAGCCGCATCGCTCGCGGTGTTTCGATTCCCGTCGGGCAGCGCGTCCATCACCTTGCGCAACGCCGACGCGAGCGCCGATCCGAGGCCGAAGACCTGCTGACCGCTACCCGACCCCGCAGCCGCAAGCAGCGCAAGCGCCTCGTCGTGGTTGAGGCCGGTCAGTTCGGTGCGGAAACCGGGCAACAGCGCGAACCCGCCGTGGCGACCACGCTCGGCATACACCGGAACACCTGCCACGGAGAGCGCCTCGACGTCCCGGAGAACGGTGCGGGTCGACACTTCCAGCTCGCGGGCAAGGGCATCCGCCGTCATCCGCCCGCGTTGGCGCAACAGCAGTACCAGCGAGACCAACCGGTCGGCGCGCATACCGCGAACGATACCGAAATACACGACCAAGGATGTCGTGAATTGTTGCGAGGCTGTCGTACGTACTCGAATGGCACGCGAGAAGAATGGAGCACAATTTCGATGGAACGAACAGCGATCAACCCGGTGACGTGGTCGGTGGACATGGGATTCAACCAAGCCGAGCTGATATCCGGGCACACCAAAACCCTGTATTGCTCGGGTCAGACCGCGACCGACACCGACGGCGCACCGCAGCACGACGGGGACATGGCGGCCCAGCTCGCGCTGACTCTGGACAACGTCGAAGCCGTACTCGCCGAAGCCGGAATGACCCTCACGCACCTGGTCCGGCTGAACGTCTACACCACAGACGTCGATCAGCTGTTTCAGCACTACGGCATCCTCGCAGCGAGATTGGGTGCTGCCGGCGCGGCACCGCCGACCACGATGCTCGGAGTGACGCGGCTCGCACTAGCCGGTCAGATGGTCGAACTCGAGGGGACTGCCGTCGCCTGAGGCCCTGACCTGCCCGTGCGTGAACGACAACGCCCTCATGTCATCATTCGCGCGCGGACAGGTCATCCTCGGGATGTACGAACCAGCTACTTCAGCCTGATTCTTTGCCGAGCCAGCGCTCATAACGTCGTAGCCATGACGAACACAACTTCCCCCGTCGCTCGCGTGCACCGAGTACGCAAGAGCTACGGCGACACCACGAACATCGTGCACGCACTCGACGACGTGTCCTTGGACGTGCATCGAGGCGAATTCACCGCCATCATGGGCCCGTCCGGCTCCGGCAAGTCCACGCTCATGCACATCATGGCCGGTCTGGATTCCGTCACGTCCGGCCAAGTCGTGCTCGCGGACACCGACATCACCCGCCTCGACGACGACGCCCTCACCGAACTTCGACGACGCCAGATCGGCTTCATCTTCCAGGCCTTCAATCTGGTTCCGACGCTCGATGTCCGCGCCAACATCATGCTTCCGTTCGAGCTCGACGGACATGCACCCACCGAATCGGAGTCGGCATGGGTGGCGCAGCTGATCAAGACGCTCGGCCTGAGCGAGCGGACCGGTCATCTACCGCACCAACTATCCGGCGGACAGCAGCAACGCGTTGCCATCGCCCGAGCCCTCGGTTCCACGCCGCACCTGATCTTCGCCGACGAACCGACGGGCAACCTCGATTCCCGCACCGGCCGTGAGGTTCTCGCACTCTTGGCCGCTGCAGCCGAAGAATACGGGCAGTCGATCGTCATGGTCACCCACGACCCGATCGCCGCCAGCTACGCCGATCGCATCGTCTTCCTCGCCGACGGACGTATCGTCGACGAGCGGCGCCGGTCGACTCCAGAGCAGATCTCCGGCTACATGCTTGCGATGGAGAAGGTCGCATGAGGGCCGCGACCGGTTCGACCGCACGCAACGACCACGGTTCGAGCATCCTGGTGACGGCATTGGCGTCGTTCTTCGGTGTGGTGCTGATCCAGGCGACTGCGTTCCTGCTCGACATCTTCGGCGAGGACGGTCGAGGCGCCGTCGCCGTCGCCCTGTACTGCGTGGCGATGGTATTCATTCTGCTGGCGCTCTACGTAGCGTCGGTCGTCACTGCCAACACGTTCTCCACCATCGTCGCGGGCCGAACGAAAACGATTGCGCTGCTGCGACTTCTCGGCGCTTCCGGTCGTGAACTGCGACGCTCGGTCTCCCGCGAGGGTCTGTCGGTGGGGTTGTTCGGCGCTACGGTCGGGCTGGTGATCGGCGTCGCGCTGAGCCACCTCGCGCGAGCTGTCGCAGTCTCCGCCGGAAAACTCCCCGACGTGGCCTCCACGACGGTTCAGCCGCTGGTTGCGTTGCCGGTCGTCATCGTCGTCGGGACCACGTGGGGAGCGTCGTACGTCGGAGCCAAGCGAGTACTCGACGTGACGCCCATTCAGGCCACCGGCGCGATCGTCGAAACTCACGACGGCGGTTCTCGTCGGCGCAGAGCACGAACGACGTTCGCCATCATCCTGATCGCGGGCGGGGCGATGCTGCTCGGCCTCGGAGTCATCGTCGGAACCATGACGCCCGCAGGTGTGCTGGTTGCGTTCGCGGGCGGCGCAGCATCGTTCACCGGAATCATGGTGGGCGCCCACCGGATCGTTCCGTGGATCCTCCGCCACGTCGGACGCTTGTTCGGCAACGCACCCGCCGCACGCTTGGCCGCCGCCAACGCAACGAGGTATCCGGAACGCAGCACCAGGACGGCGCTCGGTCTGCTGATCGGCGTCACCCTCGTCGTGACCTTCGCGGTGGCGATGTACACCTACCGTGCGATGATCCAAAACGAGTTCAACGCGGACCATGTCGATCAGGTATTGACCGTCACCGTCGGCATCATGACCGGACTCATCGGCTTCTCGGGCGTCATCGCCGCGGTCGGAATGGTCAACAACCTCTCACTGAGCATCATGCAGCGCACCCGCGAGCTGGGATTGCTACGCGCACTCGGGTTCACCCGCACACAGATTCGAGGAATGATCGTGTCCGAGAGCGCTCAGATGGTGATCGCGGCAATGGGATTCGGACTGTTCCTCGGCATCGTCTACGGCTGGGCTGCCGCGCAGTCGTTGCTGGGATCGATTGCCAAGTCGGGCATCCAGTTGCCGACGCTACCGTGGGCCGTCATCGCTGGAACCGTTCTGTGCGCCGCGCTTCTGGCACTCGGCGCGTCGCTGATTCCGTCGCGTCGAGCGAATTCCATATCGCCGGTGGTTGCGCTCGCCGACGCGTGAGCGAGGTGACGTTCAGGGCGCTCACTGGCTGTCGCCACGCCGCGCCAGGATGAGGGCGAACCGTTCCTGCGGATCCGTCCAGAACTCGTCGATGCGGAATCCCGCGTCGACGAGTTCTCGTTGGATCCCGTCGCGCCGGAACTTGGCCGAGATCTCGTTGCGGAGTTCTTCACCCTCGTCGAAGGTGACGTCGAGATCGAGGTCCTCGATACGAACCTGCTGAGTCTGCGTGGCGCGCAACCGCATCTCGATCCACTCCGCCTCGGCGTTCCACAACGCGACGTGTTCGAAGGACTCGGTGTCGAAGTCGGCCCCGAGTCGGTCGTTGAGCACGGACAGCACGTTCGCGTTGAATTGTGCGGTGACCCCTGCGGCGTCGTCGTACGCGGGAACCACGACATCCTCGTCGATGACGAGTCCGACACCGAGCAGCAGAAACTCCCCCGCAACGAGAGCCTGGGCGACGTCGGCCAGAAAAGTGGCTCGCTCTTCAGGAATGAGATTGCCGAGAGTGCCTCCCAGAAAGGCGATGGTACGGCTCCCGTCGGCGGGCAGGTTCTGGAGTGTGTCGGTGAAATCGCTGACGATTCCCTGTACTTCGAGCGACGGAAACTCCTGCGAGAGCTGGCCGATGGCCCCCTCCAATGCCGACGGTGACACATCTTGCGGGACGTACTTGCGCAGCGCACCGTGCTTCGTCCCGGCGGCGATCAACAACCGTGTCTTCTCCGAGGATCCCGAACCGAGTTCGACGAGGATAGCGGCGTCAGTCCTTTCGGCGATGTCGTAGGCATGAGCCTCGATCAGCGCCCGCTCGGTCCGCGTCGGGTAGTACTCGGGCAGCTCGGTGATCTGTTCGAACAGCGCGCTGCCGGTTGCGTCGTAGAACCATTTTGGCGAGAGCCACTTCGGTGACGCCGTCAGGCCCTGCCGCACATCGGTACGGAGGTCCTCCAGGAGCCTCTCCGGTGAAATGTGCACATCGAGCGCGATGTTCGACACGGTGTCTCCTTCAATCGAGGTCGGTGATGTCGACGTGGCCGGGGCGAGCGACGACGAACTTGCGGTCGCCGATCGCCTCCCAACCGGGGTTGTCGTCGAGAGGTTCGGATGCGACGGTGACCGAGTCCTCGGTCCGCAGAACGGACAACGCGTGATGCCGCGTCGTGGCGTACATCGTGGAGCCGTCACCGAGAAGTAGGTTCAGACGCGGCCCAGGAGAAGACTGCTCGACGCGTGCGACGAGCATCCGCAGCGCCTTCTCCGGCTCGTGTTCGGCCAACAGGTGCCGGAGTACCACCCACAGCGCCGCGGAATCCGTCGGCGCCGGGAGGGTCAGGATGTCTTTCGTGGGCACCTCCGACATCAGATCCACCAAGGCGTCGGGCCACCCGAACACGACGCCGTTGTGACTGAAGGCCCAGGTGTCGTCGGTGAACGGCGCGCAGGCGCTCCGCTCCACCGGCATTCCGACCGTGGCCGAACGGACGGCGGCGACGACGGCAGTCGACGAGAGTCCGGTGAGTACATCGTCCACGGCCGGGTCCGTCCACATCGGCATCGGATTGCGATAGCTCGACAGCGTGTGCGTTCCGCCGGTCCACCACGCGGCACCGAAGCCGTCTGCATTGATGGTCCCGCCGCCGCGCATGTCCTTCGGCGCCCAGGACTGCACGCGAAGTGAGTTGGACCCATGCGTCAGGACCTCACCCACGCTGCGTGCCGGACCGAGATAGCCCAGGTGTCTACACATCTCGTGCGCACCTGAAACCGGCGAAGATCTGCCTCCGAATGGGGTGGTCCCAGTTGCGGAAGGTCCCACGGCACGCAACCTCATCGGTGCCGAAGGATCCGCCGCGCAACACCCGGTAGTCACCGCGCAGAAAAACCTCGGAGTACTCCGCATACGGGAACGGAGCAAAACCCGGGTAGGGCCCGAACTCCGAGGACGTCCACTCCCACACGTCGCCGATCAAGTGCTGCACTCCGTGCGGTGACGCGCCTGCCGGGTACGCGCCGACCTCGGCGGGTTCGAGATGGCGTTGACCCAGGTTGGCGTGCATTTCGGTCGGCTCGGCGTCGCCCCACGGATACCTGCGAACAGTCCCGGTCGACGGATCGAACCGCGCTGCCTTCTCCCATTCCGCTTCCGTCGGAAGACGTTTGCCTGCCCAGTTGCCGTATGCCTCGGCCTCGAAGAAACACACGTGCACCACGGGCTGGTTCGGCTTCACAGGTTCGATCACCCCGAATGCCCGACGCCACCAGCTGCCGTCGGCATCGCGCTCCCAGAACTGGGGTGCACTCAGACCGTCGGTGGTGCGGTGGGCCCAACCGCGCTCGCTCCACAGTTCGGGCCGGTCGTACCCGCCGTCTGCGATGAACTCCGCGTACTGACCGTTGGTGACAGGTGCGACGTCAATCGCGAACGTCGGGACGTACGTGGCATGCGCGGGGCGCTCGTTGTCCAGTGCCCACGGGTCGAGGGTGGTACCCATGGTGAATTCACCGCCCTCGATGATCGCGTCACCGGCTGCGCTGACACGTGCCCTCGGCGGCTGTGGGGCATGGAGAACAGCGGGGCCGGTGCGGAGTTGGTGGGTAGCGAGCATCGTCTCGTCGTGCTGCTGTTCGTGCTGCGCGACCATCCCGAACGCGAAGCCGTCCAGTTCGAGCCTGCGGCCGTCGAGCGGGCTCGCACCGAGGACGTCCCACACCTTGTCGCGAACCGTCGACACGTAGGCGCGTGCCTCGTCGGGAGACAGCAGGGGCAGCGCGCGCCTGCTGGACCGAGAATGTTTGAAGGCGTCGTACAGTTCGTCGATGTCCTGGCGCACTGGTTCTCGGCCGCCGACGTCACGCACGAGCCAGAGTTCTTCTTGGTTTCCGATGTGCGCCAGATCCCAGACGAGGGGGCTCATCAGCGGAGAATGCTGCGCGGTGAGGTCGGTGTCGTCGACGCAGTCGGTGAGCGCAGCGCTGCGTGCCCGGCTGCGCGTGAGAACCGTCTCGACCTTGCTCCTGAGGTCTTCGATGCTGGTCACACCGACTCCTTTCGCGTCGCCGTGTCGTTGCTGAGCGTCGGCGGCTCACCGGCGCGACATCGTTCGGCGGCCTGTGCAACGACGTCGCCGTACACGGCAGAGTTGGCTGCAGCCAGGTGCAGCAGGTCCTCGGCTGTCGACCGCAGGCCATGATCGGCCAGTCCGTCCCTAGCTGCGTCGATCCAGCGGCCCGCGGATCTCCGCGCGAGGTCGGTGGCGTGCGTGGTGATCGCCGGATCGGACAGCAGCGCGTCGAGAACGGCGGTGGGGACGACCCACTGACCGTCGGGTTGCGCGTCGAGGTATCTGACCTCGAGATGACCACAGGCCCGCACGTGGGGAAACAGGGTCGTCAAGTGGTAGTCGAGATCGGCGATGGTCGGGGAACGGCCGACGAGTTTCTCGTCCTCGAGCCACTGCGCGAACGTCGTTCCCACCGGTGCGTCCCAGCTCTCGCCGTCACTACGAATGCACAGCAGCGGCACGTCCAAGGCCCAGCTCGCGTAGTCGGACACGGGATCATCGGTGGCGGGGACTTCGGTTCTGCTGTCGTCCAATTCGAGCCAGGTGCGCATGCGTTGCGATGCCCAGTGCCCGGTGGGAGCACCGCGAAGCGTCGGTGAGCACGCGAACGCAGCGACAAGTGCCGGTCCGATGGTGTCGAGCATGGTCCACCGCCGTGCGATGTCGGCGCGATCCGCCCCGGCGTCGACACTGACCTGCGCTGCCGCGGTATTGCACATCATGAGCTTGCCGAACGGACCGATGGTGGTGAACCGGTTCTCCATCGCGCAGTATCGCGGTAGAACGAGCAGGCGATGGGGGTCCCTGTCGGGGTCGGCGGGAGCCGACGCCATACCGAGGTGGCCGGCGTCCATCAGCTGCGCCAGAATGTCGGCGTCGGCGTTCAGTGCTCGCTGAAGTTCCTGCACGGACGCGTGCGGTGAGCTTGACAGTTCGATCTGGCCACCAGGTTCGATGGTGACGGCACTACCGCCCGGCAACGTCAGGGCGGGTGAATTCGGTGCGATGCTGCGCGGTGCGTACTCCCCCAGCGCAGTGGCAATCTGGTCGAGCGAAGGCCTGTCGCCGTTCGTGGTGTAGGTCAACCATTCGAGTTCGGCGCCGATGAGTTGCGGTGGTCCGAGCTTGAAACACACCTTCGACACGTAGGCCTCAGCAGCTGGCCGCGAGCTCAGACCCAGGGACTTCTCGTTGGACGACACATCCGCCTCCTCATGTTCCGAGCACATCTACCCTGACCGATTCGCGCCGAAACGCCGCGCTTGTGACAGCCTTGCTTCGACAGTAGCCACGAGTCCACCACAGCGCACCGACAATTCTTCGTCCAGGAAGGCGCCCGCATGTTCGACCTCGACCGGATCCGTCGTGATACTCCCGCTGCCGCCAGTGCGGTATTTCTGGATAGCGCCGGATCCTCGCTCCCACCGGATCCCGTCGTCGAGACCGCCATCGCGCATCTTCGTCGGGAAGCGGTTGTCGGTGGTTACCGGGCCGCGAACGAGCGAATGGCCGATCTCGCGGCCGTCAAGAGTTCGATCGCGAAGTTGATCGGTGCGCAGGCGTCGGACATCGCGTTGAGCGACAGTGCAACTCGATCGTGGAGCGACTTTTTCTACTCGATCCCCATGGTCGAGGGCGATCGGATTCTGCTGTGCGAGGTCGAGTACGCCTCCAATGCGATCGCGGCGCTGCAGCGAGCTGCCACGGTCGGCGCCGTCGTGGAGTTCGTGCCGAGTGATCCGTCGGGGCAGATCGACTTGAATGCGTTGGAGCGAATGCTCGACGATCGTGTCCGAATAGTCTCACTTGTGCACGCCCCCACCAACGGTGGCCTGATCAATCCGGCACGCGAGGTCGCGGAACTCGCGCACCTCCACGGCGCGTTGGTACTGCTCGACGCCTGCCAGTCGATCGGACAGGTGCGCGTGGACGTCGGCGAACTCGGCGTCGATGCTCTCAGCGCGACGGGCCGCAAGTGGTTGCGCGGGCCACGTGGCACCGGTTTCCTCTATCTGCGTCCGGAATTGGCGGCGTCGCTGGAACCGCCCGCGCTCGATCTGCACAGCGCGCAATGGGTAGGCAAGACGGAGTTCCAACTTGCTGCCGACGTCACTCGGTTCGAGTTCTGGGAGTGCGACGTCGCTGCTCGTCTCGCGCTCGGCACGGCTGTCGACTACCTGCTGGACATCGGAATCGACACCGTCGAGGAAGCAGTCCGGGAACGGGCGACGTACCTGCGCGCGCAGCTGCGGGGTGTCGACGGAGTGACCGTGCACGATCTGGGCGAGCGCAAGAGCGGCATAGTGTCCTTCACCGTGGGCGGCAAGGTTCCCACCGACGTGCGCGACGCCTTGGCCGCGCGGGGCATCACCGTCACTGTGAGTCACCGTCGCTCGACTCTCGTCGATATGAACCAGCGGGGACTGGACGCGGTGATCCGGGCGTCTCCGCACTACTTCGTGACGTTCGAGCAGCTCGACGAGATGATCGCGGCGCTTCGCTCGCTGTAGGCGCTCCGCGCCAGTGGCACGAAAGAGCGTCCCAGAGTGCACTTAACCATGCCACTGCGGCGGAGCCGCCCAGCCATCCAACTGCGGCCGAGCCGCCCAGCCACCCGACCGCGGCCGAGCCACACACTCCGACGAGGGTGACCGCGAGGCCCACCACCGCCAGCCAGGTGATGCGGTCGCCGAACATCATCCATGCCCACAGCATCGTGGTCGACGGGGTCAGATACAGCAGCGCGCTGACCCGGGTGGCGCCGTTGCGGCGCAGGACGAACAGGTAGGTCCCGTATGCGCCGAAGGTGGAGAACACCACCACCCATGCGACCGCCGCCCAGAATCGCGTCGTGAGCGGAGGTGTCGCGTCGCCGGCGATCAGGCTCCACGCCATGAACAGCACCGCGGACACGGCGGCTTGGATGCACAGCGCCAGCGGGATGGGTTCGGTCGTACCGAGCCTGCGTTCGAGGACCGTGCCGGCCGACAGCGCCAGCGTTCCGCCCAGCGGGAGTAGATATACCGGCCACGCTGCCGCGCCACCGCCGAGGTCTCCCGCGACGACGAGAACGACTCCGGTGAAGCCGACCGCGAGCCCGATCCGTCGACTCGCCGGGAACTCCTCGCCGAGGAATCGACTCGACAGGGCCGCGACGACGAGCGGCTGCAGGGCTGCGATCAGTGCGGCTGTTCCGGCCGGAACTCCGAGACCGACGCCGGTGACGAGGCAGCCGAGGTAGAGGAACTGGCAGAAGAACCCGAGCACTGTCTGACGCCTGACACCGCGCCATGTGGGTCGCAGTCCGCGATACCAGCACCACGCGGCCAGAATCGCGACCGCGACGACGTATCGCCACGCGAGCAGGGTGTGCGCGGGAGCCTGCGCAGTGCCGAGGTCCGCACCGATGAATCCCGAGCTCCACAGAATTACCAGGGATACAGCTGCAAGGTTGTCTACTCGGGTCATGCGATCGAGGTAACCATACAGGTCTGTATACTTGCAGTAGACCTGTGATCGGAGACACACATGAGCATCACCGCGAAACCGCTGACCCCCGCGGGCGAACGCATCCTCACCGTGGCGAGCGCGCTGTTCTACGACCGCGGAATCCGCGCCGTCGGAGTCGACCTCATCGCCGAGGAAGCCGGAACGACGAAGAAGACGCTGTACGACCGGTTCGGATCCAAGGACGGACTCGTACTGCGCTATCTGCAACGTCGATACCAGATGTGGTGCGAGTTCGTACTCGACCACATCGGCGCCTTCGAGCCTGGGACCGAACGAATCCTCGGCGTCTTCGACGCCCTCGAGACCTGGATGCGCGCAAACCGTCGCGGGTGCGGATTCGTCAACGCGTTCGCTGAGTTCGGCGGTACCGACCATCCGGCGCTCGAAGTGATCCGAGCCGAGAAGGATTGGACCAGGTCACTGTTCGTTCGACTCGCCACCGAGGGCGGCTTTCCGAACCCCGAAACGCTCGGCACTCAACTCTCGTTGGTCCACGAGGGCGCGGTGGTCATGAGTACGGCCGGGGCCCGCGACGATGCCATCGACGTGGCCAGGTCGATCGCACGATCTCTCGACGGAATGGGTGACGTTTCACGGTAATTCGGAGCGTCGACCCGACGAAGGGCACCCGATCGGTCCGAGGCCGCTTCTGCGTTCGAAGCCCTACAGAGCGGACGGGTAGGTCTCCGGAATCTGCCCGGTCACCCACAGACTCGTCCGCTCCAGGGGTTCGAGCGCGGTGGTCCGATCGATATGGATGATCGCATCGAATTGATCTCCTGCTCGGGCATGGAAGTAGTGGCTCTGCCTTTCGGTATCCGGCCGGTAGATCACTCCGATTACCCGCTCGAGACGCGTCGCCGACGCAACCTCGACTGCTCGACGGTGAACCGTCGTAGGAATCATGAATCCGTCTGTGTCACCGACGGACTCGTGCAGAAGCGCCTCGATACTGGTGCTCAGAGAAGGACGCACCACCTTGCATTCCGCATCACCGCCCCAAGTGCTCGACGCCGTGACCGTTCCCTCGTGCGTCGTCATACCGATGAGCCTGCAGCTGTCCCCGTACCGTTCTCGCACCAACTGACCGACCGTCAGTTCGCCCTGCACACCCATTTCGGTAGCACGTGCATCTCCGACGTGTGAATTGTGCGCCCAGACGACAACCTTTGCGGGAGCGCCTGTTCGGTGTCCGAGATGGACGATCAACGCATCGAGAGTGTCGGCCATGTGCCGGTCGCGCAGGTTCCACGACGATACCCGTCCACCGAACATCGTTCGGTAGTACGCCTCCGCGTCACGCACGCTCGCGGCATTGCGTTCGGCGTGGAACAACTCGTCGGCGGCTATCTGCCCGTCGCGGTGCGCATACGCCGCCGCGCTTGCCCTCAATTCGACCAGTTGGTCGACCACTTGGGCTTCGCACGTCTCTCCTGCACCGAATGCCGCGGCGTAGCCGTACGATTGGCCATCTTCTCCCGTGACCAGGTCGAAGCACCCGTACCGCTCCCGGGCTCGCGCGGCTGCATCTGGGTCGACGGCGTCGAGGTACTCGATCACCTGGTTCATCGATCGATGCAAGCTGTACAGGTCGAGTCCGTAGAAGCCGGTATGCAACCGCGGATCGGCGATCCCGTCGTTGCGATCGCGCAGCCACTGCGTGAATCCTTCCATGACGGTGTTGCGCCACATCCACCCTGGAAACCGTTCGAATCCGCGCAGCGCCATCTCGGCCGACGTATCCGTCCCGCCCCCGCGCACATACCGGTCGACGCGGTAAGCGTCGGGCCAGTCCGCCTCGGCGGCCACGGCATCGAAGCCGGCTTCCTCTATCAATCGCTTGGTGATTTCTGCTCGTGCAGAATAGAACTCGTGAGTTCCGTGTGAGCTCTCGCCGATGAGAACCACGTTCGCGTCACCGACCAGATCGAGTATCGCCGCGGGCGACGGCACACCGCAAGGAGCCTCGACAGCGATTGCTCGAATCGCGTCGACAGCAGATCCGCTTCCCGTCGCCGCACCGCGCTCGTCTACTCCCTGGGTCGTCGTCGACGTCGACAGGAGGTCTTGAACCTCACGGTCGGTCACTTGGGTGAAGTCCCAGAACGACTCTCCCACAGAGAGAAACGGGGACGGCATGGTCGCGCACACCATCTCGTCCACCATGGAGGCCAGCTCCCGACACGTCGATTCCGGCGCTGCCGGAACAGCGACGATGATTTTCGCCGGATCCTGCGCCCGCAACGTGTCGATCGCGGCGAACATGCTCGAGCCCGTCGCAAGACCGTCGTCCACGACGATGACCGTTCGCCCGCTCACATCCACAGGCGGCCTTCCTTGTCGGTACACCGCCTCGCGCCGAATGAGCTCCCGACCTTCGCGGTCGACCACCGCACGCAGTTGCTCGGCTGAGATTCTCAGGTCGCGGACCACGTCGTCGTTGATCACGAGGCGCCCGCCGCTCGCGAGCGCGCCGACAGCGAACTCCTCGTGATGCGGGGCACCGATCTTGCGCACCACGAACGCATCGAGAGGCGCACCGAGCGCCGACGCGACCTCCCAGGCAACCGGAATGCCGCCTCTGGCGAGTCCGAGAACGATCACGTCGGCGTCGCCACGATGTGCTTCGAGCAGCCCAGCCAACACTCGACCGGCTTCTTTCCGGTCCCGGAACATCCGTGCCGTTCCCGCCGCAGCGCTGCCCGAACTTCGCCGTCCCATGACGAAAACTCTGCTCCGGTGCCGGACCGAGCGCGTAGGGTCTTTCGGCCCTGCCTGCGCTTCTTTGGATGCTGATTTCCCTCACTCGAAGTCGTCCGGTAGCATACTGCAGGTTGTCTCGGCGAGGGTAGATCCGACCAGGATCTACCGTGATCGACGCGGCTCGGCCCCTGGCCCTGCTCGTACGTGTCCGCCCCGACGAGTCTTGTCCACGATCGATCCAGGAGCTGAAAGTCACATGGCAAACGAAGTAAACAATCTCAAGGCGATCGTCCGCACCGAATTCGGCAAGGGCGCTGCTCGCCGCACACGTCGCGACGGCCAGGTCCCTGCCGTTCTCTACGGACACGGCACCGATCCCCAGCACCTCGCGCTCGACTCTCGCGCGTTCGCGGCGGTCCTGCGTAACCACGGCACCAACGCCGTTCTGACGCTCGACATCGACGGTTCGGAGCAGGTCGCACTGACCAAGTCCGTCGTCGTTCACCCGATCAAGCGCAGCATCGAGCACGCCGACCTCCTCGTCCTCAAGAAGGGTGAGCGCGTCACCGTCGAGGTCAACGTCATCGTCGAAGGTGACGCTGCAGCCGGATCGCTCGTCTACACCGACTCGACCTCCGTCGAGATCGAGGCCGACGCACTGTCGATCCCGGAGCAGATCGAGGTCTCGATCGAGGGCGCCGAGATCGGCACCCAGATCCTGGCAGGCGCGCTTGCATTGCCGGAGGGCGTCACGCTGATCTCCGATCCCGAGCTGCTGCTCGTCAACGTCGTCGAGGCTCCGTCCGAGGAAGACCTCGAGGCCGAGGGCGAGGGCACCGAGCCTGTCTCCGAGACCGGGGAAGCGGAAACTCAGGAAGAGGCCGCGTCGGACGAGAGCAGCTCCGACGAAAGCTAGTCTCACCTCATCACTCCCCTTCGGCGCGCCGTTCCCCCCAAGGAGCGGCGCGCCGAAGGCGTCTCACTCGAATGGGAGCACGAACACTGTGACTGCGAAGACTGCGCTGATCGTCGGCCTCGGTAACCCGGGGTCACAGTACGAGGCCACTCGCCACAACGCTGGATTCATGGTCGCCGACGTGCTCGCAGATCGGATCGGTGCGAAGTTTTCCTCGCACAAGAAGTCGAACTCCGACATCGTGACGGCCCGGCTCGGCGACCGCTCGGTGATCGTCGCGAAGCCCCGCACGTTCATGAATCTCTCCGGTCAACCGGTTGCAGCACTGGCGCGCTTCTACTCCGTGGAACCGGCGGACATCGTGGTCGTACACGACGAACTCGACATCGACTTCGGCGCGATCCGCTTGAAACTCGGCGGCGGCGAAGGCGGACACAACGGATTGCGTTCCATCACACAGCATCTCGGAACCAAGGACTATCTGCGGGTCCGGGTCGGCGTGGGACGGCCGCCGGGGCGGATGGATCCGGCCTCGTATGTGCTCAAGCCGTTTTCGTCGGCTGAGCGCAAGGACCTCGGAGTGATCTGCGAGGAAGCTGCCGATGCCGCCGAGCTGGTCCTGCGTGTCGGCCTGGAGGCCGCGCAGAATCAGGTGCACCCCCGCTAGCCCAGCAGCGAAGCCGAGTTCGACCGGCGCAGCTTCCCCGACGACGTCTTGGGGATCGAGCCTGGCCCGAGGACGGCGACGGTTCGCGGTCGGACGCCGACCTCCGAGTGCACCGCATGCACCACCTCGTGCTCGATGCGTTTGACCTCATCGGGATTCTGGAAGTCGTTGGTCTCCACGGCAACTGCGAAGCTCTCGCGCTTGTCGCCCGCATCGAGCCGGATGGCGACGGCATTGCCCGGGCGTACTCCACGTACCGATCCCGCGGCGCGTTCGATATCCGTCGGATAGATGTTGCGGCCACCCATGATGATGACGTCCTTGATACGCCCGCAGACGACCACGAGACCTTCCTCTGTGAAGTAGCCGACGTCGCCGGTGTCGAGCCAGCCGTCGGCGTTCTGCGTGGCGACCGGTCCTTCGACGGTGATGTAACCCGGCGTCACCGCTCTACCGCGTACCTCGATGATCCCGACGCCACGGGCCGTCAGGACCTGGCCTTCCTTGTCGACGACGCGCCCTTCGAGATTGGGCACCATCTTGCCCAGCGTCGCGAGCCTGCGGAGGTTGCCTTTCGTCGCGGGAACCGCGCGGCCCATCGCTTCGAGCAGATCGGCGTCGACGACGTCGAGCACCTGACCTTGAAGCGGGTCCGGAATGGACACGGCGAGTGTCGTTTCCGCCATGCCGTACACGGGGGCCAGCGCCAACGGATCCAATTTGTACGGCTTCCCGGCCTCGGCAAGCGACATCATCGTGTCGGGGTCGACAGGCTCGGCGCCGTTCCACGCGTACCGCAGCGAGCTCAAGTCGAGATCGAGATCGTCCTCGGCTTGCGACAACCTCCGCGCCAGCAGTGAGTACGCGAAATTCGGTGCTGCCGTGACGGTTCCACGATACTTGTGGATGAGCTTGGCCCACAGCAACGGCGACCGAAGGAAGTCGAGCGGGGTGATGCTGACGACCTCGGCGCCGACCTGCATCGGAACGGTCAGGAAGCCCACCATGCCCATGTCGTGGAACAGCGGCAGCCACGACACCATCACGTCCGAATCGACGTCGAACTTGATTCGGTCGATCATCGCGTAGGCGTTGACGTAAAAGTTCTCGTGCGTGATCCGCACGGCCTTCGGCGACCCGGTGGAACCGGACGTCAACTGCTGCAACGCGATGTCGGATTCGTCGGTGTCGACGGGATCGATGTCCCGTCCGGCCCGCATGTCCTCGATCTTCAGCACGGTGATGCCACGTTCCTCGAGAATCGGAGCGGCGATATCGAACGGTGCACCCAGAATGACGGCCTTGGCCTCGATCATCCGCACGACAGTCTCGGTGTCGGTGCCCCACACAGCCAGATCGGTCCGCGGCGTCGGCTGGTGCAACATCGTCACCGAACCGCCGCGCATCCAGGTCGCCTGGCACGCCGGCGCGATGTCGACGGGCTGACCCGCCAGGATGCCGATAGCATCGCCTCGATCGATTCCCGCGTCTGCGAGCGCCCCGGCCATCGATCTGGCCACCCGGTGGATTTCTCCCCAGGACTGGCGCAGCGCCTCATCGGGCTCGCCGGTGACCAGCCCACGCTTGCTGGTGCGAGCCGTCGCGAACATCTCTTCGGTGAACTTGCTCAATGCTCATCTCCTGTGAGAAAAATCCCGACCCCCTCCACGCTATTGAATCCGCACCCGGACGGGAACCGTTACCGACGAATACGTCCGAGTACCCTGGTACCGGCAACACGCCCACATTGAAGTAGAAGAGGTTCGCTTGAGCACGCCCGATTCGGTAGACACCGGCACCACCCCCACCGAGTCGGCCCCGAAAAGCGTTCACAAAGAGCTAGCGGGCGAGGTCGAACGTCGCCGCACGTTCGCCGTCATCTCGCATCCCGACGCCGGTAAGTCCACGCTGACCGAGGCGCTCGCGCTGCACGCCCGCGTCATTTCCGAGGCCGGTGCAATCCACGGCAAGGCCGGCCGACGCTCAACCGTCTCGGACTGGATGGAGATGGAAAAGGCTCGCGGCATCTCGGTGAGCTCCACGGCGCTGCAGTTCAACTACCAAGTCGACCCGACGGTCGACGACATCAACGTCATCAACCTCGTCGACACCCCTGGCCACGCCGACTTCTCGGAAGACACGTACCGGGTGCTGACGGCCGTCGACGCCGCGGTGATGCTCATCGACGCAGCCAAGGGCCTCGAACCGCAAACCCTCAAGCTGTTCCAGGTGTGCCGCCAGTTCGGCATTCCGGTCATCACTGTCATCAACAAGTGGGATCGCCCGGGCCAGTCGCCGCTGGAGCTTCTCGACGAGATCGAGACACGCATCGGATTGACGCCGACGCCGCTGTACTGGCCGGTCGGCATCGCGGGTGACTTCCGTGGACTGCTCGACGTCCGGGAAGGCAACTACATCCGCTTCACCCGTACCGCAGGCGGCGCGACCATCGCCCCCGAGGAACTCATGGACGCCGACGCCGCTGCCGCGCGCGAGGGCTCGGACTGGGACACGGCGCTCGAGGAGAGCGAGCTTCTCGTCTCGAGCGGTCAGGGACACGACCAGGAAATGTTCCTCGCAGGCCAGACGTCTCCGGTGATCTTCGGGTCCGCGATGCTGAACTTCGGCGTCCGACAGATCCTCGACACCCTCGTCGCATTGGCGCCCGCTCCGGGACCTCGCGAGGACGTCACGGGCGGCGTCCGCGAGGTGACCGATCCGTTCAGTGCAGTCGTGTTCAAGGTCCAGGCCGGTATGGACACCGCGCATCGCGACCGGCTGGCCTTCATGCGCGTCGTATCCGGCGTATTCGAACGTGGCATGGTCGTTACCCACGCCCAGACCGGAAAGCCGTTCACGACGAAGTACGCGCTCACGGTCTTCGGCCGCGAGCGCACCACCGTCGAGAACGCGTACCCGGGAGATGTCGTCGGCCTCGTCAACGCGACGGCACTCGCTCCCGGACATACGTTGTTCAGCGAGAAGAAGGTCGAGTACCCGCCGATTCCGTCCTTCGCCCCCGAACACTTCGCCGCGTTGCGCGTCGACAGCGCCGACAAGTACAAGAAGTTCCGACGCGCGGTGGAACAGATGGACTCCGAAGGCGTAGTCCAGGTGTTGCGCAACGACATTCGCGGCGACGCCTCCCCTGTGCTCGCCGCCGTCGGACCGATGCAGTTCGAGGTCGTCACAGCCAGGATGAAAACCGAGTTCGGCGTCGACGCCCGGCTCGAACCCCTCGGCTACTCGGTGGCCAGGCGCACCGACGCAGACTCGGCCGTCGAGCTCGGCCGTCAACGCGGAGTCGAAGTCTTCACGCGCACCGACGGGGCGTTGCTCGCGCTCGTCAGCGACAAGTGGCGACTGCAATACCTGGAGAAGGAGATGCCCGAGCTGACGTTGGAGCCGCTCGTCGCCGCAGGCGAGTAGCGCGCAAGTCGTGGCCTGGGTTACGTGTGCAGAACGGACACATCAATCCCAAGATCGCCCCATAAACCGGTGAAGTGTTATTCTTCGGTGGTCCGAACGGACTTCGAGTATGTTTCTCGGCAGTCGCGGAGTTCCACGTATCCGAAGAGCTTCAAATTACCGATGTGGGGTTGGCAATGACACAGGGTTCGCTATGACGCAGGGATCCAGCTATCCGCTGGCGGGAATCAAGATCGGTCAGGCACCGGCTCATCGTCTGAGCACGCCTACGCCGAAGCTGGCCGTCGGAGTGTCACCGCCCAAGTCGGACGCACCCGAGGATAAGGCGGAGGTCGCCGAACCGACCGACGAGGCGACCGCAACCCCACCCAAAGCTCAGGCCAAGACCGACGAGCAGAACGCATCGAAGACCGTGACGAAGCACGACCCCAGTACGACGCCAAAGCAGCCCTCCAAGGAATCGAACGAGGTTGAAGTGACTACTAGCGATCAGATCTCCGAGCACGGCCTGCCCACCAACGGCCGCTCCACTCATTCGTCCAGCGCCGGCGCGGGCTCGACTTCCACGGGTGTCGGCCGTAGCGGCGCTCCGGACCGCCGCACCGCCATGGGCGTTGCATCGGTGCGTATCGCCGGCCGCCTCACGCAAAACGAGCTGGGTAGCCGCACCGGCGACATCCGCACCCCCGACACCTCTGTCGGACCCGACGAGCTTCTCCAGCTTCTGGGTGAGTACCTCGTCTCCGGTGGCCTTCAGAACCCGGAGATCCACGTCCGGTCCAACGGTCAGACCATCGTCCTGGATCTGCTCAACCCAGCCAAGGGCTACCGCTGATCCTGTAAGACCTGGCGTCGGAACGCCTCTGGCTGGGCTATTTCCAGTACCAGAGGGTTCCTTGCTGTGCCCGAATCATTCTCGTTCGACGAGCGTGGACGGCAGCGCATCTTCGGGGATCTCCGACGCGGCGCACGGGCGCGCTTCCGCAGTGAACCACCCGTGATAGTGGAACAACGTCCCGAGCACTCGGCTCGTCACGTCGATCTGGATGCGGTGGCGCTGCTCGCCCTCGTCCCACCATTCGCGAGCCGACGTCAGCGCCGAAGCGAGTTGCGGGATACGAACACCGAGGACTCGCGGCGCGTCACTGTCGAGCACCAGACCGCCGTCGCTGTCGACGCTGCACCTGGTGTGGACGATCATGTCCGAGGAATACCCGAGGTAGTCGAGCGCGAAGTCAGGCGTCGCCGTGCGCGCCGGCGTCACCATGATCGAGTTCATTCCCTGTGGCTTGCCGGCGAAGGCAAATCTGCGTACGAACGCGAGCGTCTCCCGACCGATGTCGTCGACGTACGCGTAATTCGCGATCGTGAATGGAACGTCGTTCGCTTTTCCTGCCGGGAACAGGCCGCGTCCACCACCGAGCCACAGAACCGGGGGCGGAACCAGCGCAGAATGCCGCATCTCTTCCATGACCCCGACGCCCAGCTGGCACTTGTTGTCCGCGGAGGACACACCGAAGCGCCACTGAACCTTCGGGTGCAACTTCTCGAAATCGGAGCCGAGCGCTGTCCTGACGACGGAGCTTGCGCTCGTGTGCGGTCCAGTTCCCATCCTCACACCGTACGTATCGATTGCGGTCGGCGGCGCTAGTCCAGCTCAGCAGCCAATTCCATCCATCGTTCTTCCGCCACGTCCTTGTCGGCGAGCACCTTCTTGAGCTCGGTATCGAGTTCGAGTAGCTTGCCCGAGTCCGACGCAGCCGTCACCAGTTCGGCATGCAACGCGATCTCGCGATCGGACAGCCGGACGACGAGCTTCTCGAGCTTGCTCAGCTCCTTGCGTGCCGCCCGCTCCGACGCAGCGTCGCGCACGGCCTTCTTCGCGGTCCCACCCGTGGTGAGGGAATCGGGGGTGGCATCGGCCGCGATGACGGCACGCCGACGGAGATACTCCTCGATGCCGCCGGGCAGGTTGGTCAGCTTGCCGTCGCCGAACAAGGCCCACGTCGAGTCGCAGATACGCTCGATCAGGTACCGGTCGTGACTGATGACCACGAGCGTTCCCGCCCAGCTGTCCAGCAAGTCTTCGAGTTGTTGCAGGGTATCGATGTCCAGGTCGTTGGTGGGCTCGTCGAGCAGCAGTACGTTCGGCTCGGCCATGAGCACCCGCGTCAGCTGCAGTCTGCGGCGTTCGCCACCGGACAGATCGCCGACGGGCGTGCGCTGGCGTGCAGGTGTGAAGCCCAACCGCTCAGCGAGCTGACCTGCCGACACCTCCTTGTCGCCCAGCGTGATTCGCTCGGCGACCTCTTTGACGGCGTCGAGAACGCGGAGCTTCTTCGGCAGGTCGTCCAGTTCCTGCTTCAGCCAACCGATCTTGACGGTCTGCCCCTCGATGCGCTTGCCTGCAGCCGGTTTCAGCTCCCCGGCGAGCGTGCGGAGCAACGTCGTCTTTCCGGATCCGTTGACACCGACCAGACCGACACGCTCACCGGGCGCCAGTCGCCATGTGAAATCCTTGACCAGTTCACGGCCGTCGGGAGTTTCGAGCCGTGCGTCCTCGAGTTCGATGACCACGCGTCCGAGCCTGCGTTGCGCGAACGATGCGAGCGCCACGGAGTCACGCGGGGCCGGCACGTCGGCGATCAATGCCTCTGCGGCCTCGATGCGGTACTTGGGCTTCGACGTCCGAGCCGGTGCGCCTCGGCGCAACCAGGCGAGTTCCTTGCGTGCGAGGTTTCGGCGACGCTCCTCGGACGCATCGGCCTGACGTGAACGCTCGGCGCGGGCGAAGACCCAGTCGTTGTATCCGCCCTCGTAGGTTTCGATGCCACCGCCCACGACTTCCCACGTCTGGTTGGCCACGGTGTCGAGGAACCAACGATCGTGAGTGACGACGACGAGCGCGCTGCGACGCGACACCAGGTGCGCGGCAAGCCATTGCACACCCTCGACGTCGAGGTGGTTGGTCGGCTCGTCGAGGACGAGCAGATCGAGATCTTGAACCAGCGCGGCCGCCAGCGCGACACGGCGACGCTCGCCGCCGGACAGGTTGTCGATCGGGGCGTCGAGACCCGAGCTGCCTGCCGGTCCGAGGTCAGCGATTCCGATGCCCGTCAAGATGTTTCGGACCCGCGAGTCACCGGCCCATTCGTGCTCGGCCATGCCGAGCGGGTCGAGAACTACCTGCCCGACGGTCGATCCGGGCGGCAATACCCCGCGCTGCGTCACGACCGCCATGCGGAGTCCGCCCACGCGGCTGACGCGACCGGAATCGGGTGGCTCGATGCCCGCGAGCACCTCGAGTGTCGTCGTCTTGCCGCCGCCGTTGAGGCCGACCATGCCGATGCGTTCGCCCTCCTGGACGCCGAGGGACACGCCGTCGAGCAGCGGCTTCACACCGAACGACTTGGAAACGTTTTCGAGATTGACGAGATTGACCATCAGGGGAAACCAATCGATTCACTAGTAACAACGCGAGCACCGGGAACGGGACCGCTCGCGACACGCACCGTGCGGCAGACACCCGCACCGGACAGTTCAGCGCTGACCGACACCGCAGTGTCGGCGTCGGCGCACAGGAATGCACAGGTAGGACCGGAGCCGGACACGATTCCGGCCAGAGCCCCCGCAGTCACGCCCGCTCGCAGCGTTCGGCGCAGTTGCGGAAGCAACGACGTCGCCGCGGCCTGGAGATCGTTGCCCAACAATGGCGCGAGGGCATGAGCATCACCGCTGGCGAGTGCCTGCATCAGCGCGTCGGGTGCGCCGAGGCGAGGCGGGCTCCCCTTGGCTCTGAGTTCGTCCAACTCGGCGAACACCGCCGGAGTCTGCAATCCGCCCTTGGCCAGCGCAAGAACCCAGTGAAACGTGTTGCGGGACAACACCGGGAGCAGCTTCTCGCCGCGTCCGGTTCCGACTGCGGTCCCGCCGTGTAGAACGAACGGGACGTCGCTTCCCAGCTTCGCGGCAAGGTCGGTGAGTTCGCCACGGGACATCTCCAACTTCCACATCGCGTCGAGTGCGACGAGGGTCGCGGCCGCATCGGAGCTACCGCCGGCCATACCGCCCGCAACCGGGATGCCCTTGTCGATCGTGATCTCGACGAGCGGTTCACGGCCGACCGCGTCGGCCAACAGCACGGCGGCCTTCCATACGAGA
>NZ_LVCV01000451.1 GCF_001647195.1 Rhodococcus sp. EPR-157
TCACCTTCGATGGAGCCCGGACAACGACGGGGCTGTGGACGACTGATAGCACGGTAGTCAACAGTATCGGAGAAACAGGGTCGGCAAGAACCAGCATCGAGGACAGGAACGGTCCGCAATAGATGCCAGTATCTACACATGCGGGAAACATCGGCACGATTGCTCAAGTTGCTGTCTCTGCTCCAGACACGTCGAGACTGGGCAGGAGCTGAGCTGGCCGAGCGGCTGGCCGTGACGCCTCGGACGGTGCGACGCGACGTGGACAAGCTGCGCGAGATCGGCTATCCGGTCAACGCGACCGCAGGCGTCGGAGGCGGGTATCAACTCGGTGCAGGCGCCGAGATGCCTCCGCTACTGCTCGACGACGACGAGGCCCTCGCGGTGGCGTTCGGGCTGCAGTCCGCGGCAACCGACTCGGTCGCAGGAATCGGCGAGTCCTCCTTGCGGGCGCTGACGAAGCTTCGTCAGGTCATGCCGTCGCGCATCCGGCACCGGCTCGACGCCCTACGTATCGATGTCGTCGAACGCCCTCCGCGATCGGCGGTCGACGCGTCGATCCTGTCGGTGG
>NZ_LVCV01000452.1 GCF_001647195.1 Rhodococcus sp. EPR-157
CGTCCGGGCGGGTGCGCGCTGGTACCTGCTCGGGTGGGATCTCATGCGTGAGGACTGGCGATCCTTCCGCGTCGACCGACTGCAACCGAAGATCCCGACGGGCCCACGCTTTTCTCCGCGGGAACTCCCGGCCGGCGGCGCCGCGGCATTCGTCGCCGCCGGAATCGACCGCGCATTCAGCCAGGTGCAGGCGAGGATAAAGCTGCACGCCTCGATCCAGACCATCGCGCCGATGGTCGACGAGGAGTGGGGAACCCTCGAATCGAGCGGCGACGACGCCTGCATCATCATCCTGTCCGGGGATTCCCTGCCGTCGATCGCCCGGTGGTTGTCAGCATTCGACACCGACTTCACCGTGCTCGATCCGCCGGAGTTGCGTGACGAATGCGCCCGGATGGCGGAACGGCACGCGCTGCTCAGCCGGCGATACAGCCGCGCGCTCGAACTGCCCGCGGCTGCCCGCTTGAATGGACCGTAGGAGCTATCTGACCGTATGAATGGACCATTCAAGCGATCAGGGGCGCCGCGGCGATCAGGGCCGCGTCCCCGCCAATCTGACGAACGCTGCGGCGTCGATTGTTTCGCCGCGTGCCGAGGGGTCGATGTCTGCCTCCCGCAGGCGGCGCTCCGCCTCGACGGGCGATCCGGCCCAGCCTGCGAGTGCGGCGCGCAGTGTCTTGCGGCGCTGCGCGAAGGCAGCGTCGATGACGGTGAAGACCTTCCGGCGATGGGCGTCGTCCATCGACCACGGTGGATCGGCGTACCGATCGATCCGTACGAGCCCGGACTCCACCTTCGGCACCGGCCAGAACACCGAACGGCCGACCGAACCTGCGCGTTTGACGGTTCCGAAGAAGTTCGCCTTGACGCTGGGTATGCCGTAGATCTTGCTGCCCGGATCGGCGGCCAATCGGTCGGCTACCTCGGCCTGAACCATCACCATGGCTGTGCGCAGGGAAGGCAGTTCGGAGAAGAGGTGAAGCAGAACTGGGACGGCAACGTTGTACGGCAGGTTCGCCACCAGCGCCGTCGGCTCACCGGGAATGTCCGACGCGGTCACTCGGAGCGCATCGAACTCGACCACCGTGAGTTGCTCGGCATGCGACGGGGCACGCTCGGCTACGGTCTGCGGGAGCCGCCCCGCGAGCTTGGGATCGATCTCGACGGCGATGACGGCGTCGGCGACGTCGAGAAGCGCAAGCGTCAGCGATCCGAGACCCGGGCCGACCTCGAGCACGGTGTCCGATCCCCCGACGCCCGCCGAGGCGACGATGCGGCGCACGGTGTTTGCGTCGT
>NZ_LVCV01000453.1 GCF_001647195.1 Rhodococcus sp. EPR-157
TTCCCTCACATGTTCAAGCACTGTGAAAACTCTACGCACCTACCGCAGGAGCGTGGCCTGCGGAGTGACCTGGTCACCGGTAGCCGAGGCGAGCGGTGCATGCAGGCCATGCGCCCCAGCCCTGCGACTTCTGTGTCACCGACGCGATGGCGATCTGCTCCTCGCGGGTGGCAAGGTCGGCGCGCGGTGCGTACTTGAGGCCGCCTTGACGCTCCCAGGTGTTCTGATCGAACTGCACACCACCGTAGAAGCCGTTTCCGGTGTTGATCGCCCAGTTTCCCGTTGCCTCGCACTGTGCGAGCGCATCCCACGTCGCACTGTTCTCGACGGGCGGGACCTCGGTACCCGGCTTCGCACCGACGCGGACGACCTTCGGTTGCGCGGGAACCTTGATCTCCTCGTCGACCTTCTCGCGGCCGACCTCGGCGCCGTTGACGGTGTTGATCTGCCAGGTGATGTCGGAGATGCCGGGGGCACCGGGGTTCTCGACGACGGTTCGGCTCATGTTCATCGTCGGATCCTCGATGCGCTGCTCCGGCGGGAGGACATCGGTGGTCTCGGTCTTCGTTTCGGTGCGGTCACGGGTGACGACGATTTCGACGCCGTCGGAGACCTTCTCGTCAGGGCCCGGCGTGACCGTGTCGGCCTGCTCGAGCGGCATACCCGCTTCTTCGAGGAATTCGCGGACAGTTGGGGCAGCCAGCGTCATCGGGGTTGCCGGAGCGGCGCCATCGACCAGCGAGACCTGCTTGGGGAGCGCGACGTCGAGTTCGGTGCCTTCGAGCGGAAGCCGCTCGCCACGCGAGGCCGACACGTGTACGTCCTCGGCGAGGTTCATCTGCTGCAGTGCCTCGTCGACGGTCAATGCCGTCGTCCAGATCTGTTGAGGCTGGCCGTCCACCGTCACGTTCAACTCGCGAGCGCGACGGTAGACGACCGTCTCACCATCCGACAGAGGCTCTTCGCCCGAGGGCGCTACGAGATCCTTGTCACTTGCTTCGTATCCGGCCGCTTCGAGTGCGCCGTCGACGTCCGAAGTCATCGTGCTGAGCGTGATCATTTCGCCATCGACGTCGATCGTCACGGTTTTGTGACGAGCGACTGCGGTGGCGCCCCCGACAATCAGCGTGAGCAGCAGCGCGGCCACCACCAGGTACAACGTGAGAGACCTGGTGGAGTTGAGGCGGGCGATACTAGACACAAGTGATTCCTGAGATCGTCGGCGTTACCTTTGCGCGGAACGCCTGCCGGCTGGATCACGATACGGTAACGAATCGGTGGACATCCCGCAACTCTGCGCCCAGGAACATAGGTGATCACGCCTGGACTGCGAGCGCGTACACCCTCTCCGCATTCGCCGTTACCTTCGCCGCCAACTCGTGCGGATCCTGATCACGGATCGCCGCGAGTGCACGCGCGGTATACGGCAAGCAGTAGGGCTCGTTCGGCGCACCACGGAAAGGATGCGGCGTCAGGAACGGCGCATCGGTCTCCACCAGCAACTGGTCGTCGGGAATCAAGGCGGCGGCTTCGCGGAGCGCATGCGCGTTCTTGAAGCTGACTGTCCCCGACAGGCTGAGCACGTACCCGGCGTCGATACACGCACGCGCCATCTCCGGACCGGAGGAAAAACAATGGAAGATGACGATCTCCGGCGCGCCCTCCGTACGAAGCACCGTCAACAGATCGTCGTCGGCCTCGCGGTTGTGGATCATCAGCGGCTTCTGTAGCCGCTTGGCCAGGTCGATGTGCCAGCGAAAGCCGTCGTGCTGCTCGGGCACGCTCGCGCACCCGTCGAGCTTCCCGGGCCAGTAATAATCGAGCCCGGTCTCCCCGACCGCGACCACTCGTGGATCCGACGACAGCTTCTCGATCTCGACCTTCACATCGTCGGTGAGCACATTGGCGCGCGTCGGATGAATTGCGGTTGCTGCCCAGACGCGGGAGTCCCAGTGCGCGGCGTCCACGGCGAAACGTGCGGCCTCCAGGTCGTCGGCGACGGTGACGACTCTCCCGACACCGACGGACTGGGCTCGATCGAGGATTGCAGCGACGCTCGCGGCGTCGGTAGCACCACAAGCATCGAGATGGGTGTGGGCGTCGACGAGGCTGTCGAGAGGTTCGGGCAACGGTGGTGCAGGACGATCTTTGGTCACGTCGTTAGAGTAGGCGCACCATGACTGCGCCAGCTGATGCCTCACGGCCCCCTTTCTATGTCACGACCGCGATCGCGTACCCGAACGGCGTGCCGCACATCGGACACGCGTACGAGTACATCTCCACGGATGTGATCGCCCGGTTCAAACGACTCGACGGCTATGACGTCATGTTCCTGACCGGGACCGACGAGCACGGGCTGAAGATGCAGCAGACGGCCGTCAAGGAAGACATCGACGTCCGAGACCTCGCCGCCCGCAACTCGGACGTGTTCAAGAAGCTCGACGAGACTCTCGGGATCTCTTACGACCGGTTCATTCGCACCACCGACGCCGATCATCACGAGGCCAGCAAGGCCATCTGGGCCAAGATGGTCGAGCGCGGCGACATCTACCTCGACGCATTCGCTGGTTGGTACTCGGTTCGTGACGAGGCGTTCTACACCGAGGCGGAGACGACGCTGGCCGAGGACGGCACCCGCATCGCGACCGAGACCAGTACGCCCGTCGAGTGGACCGAGGAGGCGTCGTACTTCTTCAGGTTGTCCGCTTATCAGGACAAGCTGCTGGAGCTGTACGACAGCAACCCAGATTTCATCGCACCGAACACCCGTCGCAACGAGATCGTCAACTTCGTCAAGAGCGGTCTGCGGGACCTGTCGATCTCGCGGACGACATTCGACTGGGGTGTCCAGGTTCCGAACGATGCCGACCACGTCATGTACGTCTGGGTCGACGCGTTGACCAACTACCTCACCGGCGTCGGCTACCCGGACACCGACTCGGAGAAGTTCCAGAAGTACTGGCCTGCAAGCCTGCACATCATCGGCAAGGACATCACCCGCTTCCACACGGTCTTCTGGCCGGCGTTCCTGATGTCGGCCGGCATCGAACTGCCGAAGCGCGTGTTCGTGCATGGATTCCTGAACAACAAGGGCGAGAAGATGTCCAAGTCGCTCGGCAACGTCGTCGACCCCTTCGCACTCGTCGACGAGTTCGGTCTCGATCCGCTCCGCTTCTTCCTGCTGCGAGAGGTCTCCTACGGCCAGGACGGCAGCTACAGCGCCGAAGCGATCGTGACGCGCATGAACGCCGACCTGTCCAACGAGCTCGGCAACCTCGCGCAACGCTCACTGACGATGGTCGCCAAGAACCTCGACGGGAAGGTTCCGACGCCAGGCCCGTTCACGTCCGACGACGAGGCTCTGCTCGCACGCGCCGACGCACTGCTCGATATCTGCCGCAGGGAATTCGACGTGCAGGCTCTGCACACTGCGCTCGAAGCGATCTGGTCGGTGCTCGGCGAAACGAACCGCTACTTCTCCCAGCAGGAACCGTGGGTGCTGCGCAAGACCGATCCGGACCGGATGGCCACCGTGCTGTATGTGACGCTCGAGGTTCTGCGCATCGTCGGCATCCTGGTGCAGCCCGTCATGCCAGGTTCGGCGGCGCGGATCCTCGAACTGCTCGGCGATCCAGCTCACGAGTTCGTCGACATCGCAACACGAATGGTGCCGGGCGAGGCGCTGCCCGCGCCGTCACCGGTGTTTCCGAAGTACGAGGTCAAGACCGCTTGAATGGTCCATCCATACGATCAGATAGCTAGCAGGGTCCATTCAAGCGAACGGGACCATCGCTTGAATGCGCCATCCATACGATCAGATAGCTAGCAGGGTCCATTCAAGCGGGTGTGGCGAC
>NZ_LVCV01000454.1 GCF_001647195.1 Rhodococcus sp. EPR-157
ATTCAGCGAATCTGCGCTACTGGCGACGGTGATGTTGAGCGCCATGCCGTCGGCCACGATGGAGGCCGGGTAGACCCCGTCGAGACGTGCTCCGTTCCAATACAACTCGTCCTTCGCGCCGGGCACGTTGGAGATGATGACGTTGAACGGCGGTGGAGTGTTGTTGACGAATCCCGGGACCGCCCCGAACAGCAGCGGCAACATCGTCGCGGCCCCGAACGCCAGGGACTCGAGAGTGTTGAACTCCCGCATCATGTCCTTGCCCTTGACGGTGGAGTCGGTGATACACGCCAGCCGCTCGAGCGGATCCGATTCGTGCGTACCGAGATTGCACAGGATGGTCGACACCGAGTTACCCTGGCTGCAGTCCTCTCCGGGCTTGCGTAGAGATACGGGAACCATTGCGATCAAAGGCGAATCGGGAAGCGCCTCCTCGTCGATGAGATAGCCGCGCAAGGCACCGGCGCACATGGCGAGGACGATGTCGTTCAGCGTCACGTCCAATGCCCTGGCCACCTTGGTCATTCGCGTGATCGACCAACTTTCGGCAGCGAACCGTCGAGCTCCGCCGATCGGCACGTTGAACATCGTTCGCGGCGCCCGAAGCGGCAGCTGGGCGCCCTCGTTCTTCAACGCGCGCACACCCAGTCGCGCGGCGGCCGGTACGAAGTCCGCCAAATCGCCGACGATCTTGCGCCCCAACGACAGGCCGCCCGACACCGCCTCGAGGGCCGTCGACGGCTTGGGTGCAGGCTTCGAGTGGAACAGCGACGGATCCCACGTTGCGACGCCGCTCCGGTCGTCGGGATCGGTCGTCAGCGTGTTCATCATGAGCTTCAATGCCGAGACACCGTCGACGAGCGAGTGGTGCACTTTGGTGTACAACGCGATTCGCCCGTCCGCGAGTCCCTCGATGATGTGCAGTTCCCACATCGGACGATAGCGGTCGAGCGGGGTGCCGTGATTGAGGGAGATGAACTGAAACAGCTCGCGGATGCGTCCGGGCGCAGGCAGGACCACGCGTCGAACATGATATTCGAAATCTATATCGTCCTCGCGTGACCAGGCGAGCGCGCCCATGACGTTGACCGGCCTGCCGGGGCGCTTACGAAACAGCTCGTGCACCTCACCCTTTGTGAACTGTGTGTGGATCAAGTCGGCAAGGTCGTGAGGTTCCCCAGCAGGTACGAATAACTGCAGCCCGCCGACATGCATCGGGTGTTCTCTGGACTCGGCGATCAGGAACACGGATTCGGTTACGGGCATGAGCGCCATGTGCGATCACCTTTGCGCCTAGTTTCGATCACGGTGTGACATCGAACACGATCTCACGTTAATGCAACCTAGATCACAGGATAATGTCTGTTACAGAGGGTCCCAAGAAAGTTGTACGAGAGGAGGCGAGGACGATGAACACCGTGCTCTCCGCACTGAAACAACCCAAGTCGTCGCCGAAGGGTACCTCCGCCAGGGTCGAAGTCCGTGGCCGAAGCGTGAGCTCACGCGCTCTCGCGGTCTACCTGCAGCTCACGGTCCGCCCCTTCCTGACCGTGTGGTCGAAGGCGCCTGGCCTGCCCTGGCCGATGGGACTCGTCGACTACGCGGGAATGCTGGTCCCGCCGTTGAAGGGCACGGAGTATCGGTCGGTGATGCTGGCCGAGTGCGAGGCGGAATGGATCCGCGCCGAGGGCGTCGGGAACGACCGGGTCGTGTTGTACCTGCACGGTGGCGCGTTCGTCTGCTGCGGCCTGAACACGCACCGGCGGCTCACCTCTCGTGTCTCTCACAGCGTCGATGCGCCCGTTCTGTCGGTCGACTACCGCATGATGCCGCGCAACCCGATCTCGCACGCGGTGGAAGACGGAGTCGACGGCTACCGCTACCTCCTCGATTCCGGGTACCGGCCGGACCAGATCTTCATCGCAGGCGATTCAGCGGGCGGCTACCTGGCCTTCATGGTCGCTCTGATGCTGCGCGATCTCGATCTTCCGACGCCGGCGGGAATCGTCACGATGTCCCCACTGACCAACATGGATCCGACGGGCAAGCTCGAGCACGACAACGCCTCTCGATGCGCGGTGTTCCCCGCGGGTGCAGTCCCCGCGCTCACGATGTTGGCCGACCGCGTCGACGCCCGCATCGTCGTCGAGGGCACCCGCGGCCCACGTGTGTCGCCGGTCGACGCCGATCTGACGGGCCTTCCGCCGGTTCTCATTCAGGCAGGGTCGACCGAAATCGTGCTCGCCGACGCCGAACTCATGGCCGACCGTCTGGTGGCCGCCGGCGTCGACTGCGAACTGCAGGTGTGGCAAGACCAGGTTCACGTGTTCCAGGCGGCCGACTTTCTCCCCGAAGCGCAGCACGCTCTACGCACGATCGGCCAGTTCGTTCGCTCGCGTAGCGCGATTCGGTTTGCGCAGGACTCCGCCTGAGTTACGTTGTCCCCATGGCAGTCACAGCAGACAAAGAGGTCGACATCGAAGCCGATGCGGCAGCAGTGCTCGAAGTACTCGCAGATGTGGAAGGGATCCCGGCGTGGTCACCCGTCCACAAGAAGGTGGAGGTCGTCGACCGGTTCGACGACGGTAAGCCCCATCACGTGAAGATGGAGGTCTCGATCCTCGGAATCAACGACGAGCAGACCGTCGAGTACACGTGGTCGGACAACAAGGTGATCTGGGATCTGGTCGAGAGCACCCAGCAGAAAGCGCAGCACGGCGAGTACACACTCACCCCGTCCGCCAAAGGCACGCACGTGAAGTTCTCGTTGACCGTCGACCCGAAGATCCCCCTCCCGGGGTTCCTCGTGAAGAAGGGCACCAAGACGATTCTCGAGGCCGCAACCGAAGGACTACGGCAACAAGTCCTCGGCTGAGACCTCGCTACACTCCCGCCACCCGGGAGGCGAGCACCGCCTCGTACAACTCCCTCTTGCTGACGCCGTCGACAGCCAGCTGCGCGCACGCATCCTTCAACCGCATGCCCGACGCCACGAGCTGTTCGACGTCGTCGATGAGATCTTCCGGTTCCGACGCCACCGCCACGGCACCGGCAAGAACAACGGTGATCTCGCCACGCACGCCATCTTCGGCCCACGCGGCGAGTTCGCCGAGGGTTCCACGCTTGACCTCCTCGTAGGTCTTGGTGAGCTCTCTGCAGACAGCGGCCCGGCGATCCGGGCCGAGGACTGCGACGGCGTCGGCGAGGCACGCAGCGAGGCGATGGGGGGCTTCGAAGAAGACGCATGCGCGCGACTCGGACTTCAGCGACTCGAAGAACTTGCTTCGCTGGCCCTGTTTGCGCGGCGGGAACCCGTCGAAGCAGAAGCGCTCGACGGGCAGGCCGGACAACGCCAGCGCCGTCGTCACCGCCGACGGGCCGGGCAGACACGTCACCGGGAGGTCGGCGTCGACGCAGGCGGCGACCAAGCGATATCCAGGATCACTCACCGACGGCATGCCCGCATCCGTGACCAGCAGGACCGACTTGCCGTCTCGAACGGCGTCGACCAAACCGGGAAGGCGCGCCGTCTCGACCTGGTCGTAGAAGCTGACCACCTTTCCGGTGATCGTCACCCCGAGTCCCGACGCCAGGTGTTTGGTACGGCGGGTGTCTTCAGCTGCGACGACGTCGGCTGTGGCCAGCGCGTCGCGTAGTCGCTGGGACGCGTCACCCACGTCGCCCATCGGGGTAGCGGCAAGGATCAGCATCCTCCCAGTCTCTCGCACATCCCGCCGCCCCCTACGATCGGTACGTGGCCTTGTTGACCGAGCGGTTCGTCGTCAGTCCCGGCCCGAGCGCACCCGCGGCCGACTTCTATCGCGACACCGACCGTCGACGGGGCTGGATCGTGACGCTCGTCATCACGACGATCGCGGCGATCACCCGGTTTGCGATGCTGCGGTACCCGACCGATGCGGGCACCCCGGTGTTCGACGAGAAGCACTACGCCCCGCAGGGATGGCAGGTGTGGACCGGGGGCGGGATCGAGGACAATCCGGGCTACGGTCTGGTCGTCCATCCGCCGGTCGGCAAGCAACTCATCGCGGTCGGCGAAGCCATCTTCGGGTACAACGGGTGGGGCTGGCGATTTTCCGCGGCGTTCGCCGGAACCATGCTGGTGCTGATCGTGATTCGCATCGTCAGGCGCTTGGCCAGATCGACGCTCGTCGGGGCCATCGCGGGAATCCTGTTGATCGCCGACGGAGTCACGTTCGTCTCGTCGCGGATCGGGATGCTCGACATCTTCCTCGCGTTCTTCGTCACCGCCGCTCTCGGCTGCCTCGTGGTCGACCGTGACGACGTCCGCCGACGAATGGCGACGGTCCGCAGCGAAGGCCGAATGCACGCAAGCCGGTTCGGACCTCGAATGGGCGTGCGCTGGTGGCGGTTCGGTGCTGGCATCTTGCTCGGCCTCGCGTGCGGAACCAAATGGTCCGGCCTCTACTTCATCGCGTTCTTCGGACTGCTTTCCGTCGCCTTCGATGTTGCAGCCCGCCGCGCGAACGGCGTGCAGCGACCGTGGATCGGCACTGCCGTCCGGGACATCGGGCCCGCGCTCTACGCGCTGGTCGTCATCCCCGTGATCGTCTACCTGTGCACGTACGCAGGGTGGTTCGCGAGCGAGACCAGCGTCGACCGCCACGCCGTCGGCAATCAGATCGGCACCGACGGGCCATTCTCGTTCGTGCCGGGGGCGTTGCGTTCGCTCTGGTACTACAGCGGCAACGTCCTCTCCTTCCACGAGGGCCTGACCAATTCGGCAGGCAACATCCATCCGTGGGAATCGAAGCCGTGGAGTTGGCCGATGGGCCTGCGGCCGATGCTCTACTACTTCGCCGAGGGTGACGCCGTTCAAGGCTGCTCGGCAACTTCATGTGTCAAAGCGATCATGCTCATCGGAACGCCGGCGATGTGGTGGCTCGCGGTCCCCATGCTGCTGTGGTCGCTGTGGATGATGCTGGTTCGTCGAGACTGGCGATTCGCAGTGGTTCTGACCGGCTACGGCGCGGCTTACCTCCCCTGGTTCGCGACGCTCGACCGACAGATGTACTACTTCTACGCCGTCGCTCTCGCGCCGTTCATGGTCATGGGAATCGCGCTCGTCCTCGGCCAAGTCATCGGCCGAGCCCGATCGTCGGCCGAACGTAGAGGCACCGGATTGATGCTCGTGTGCCTCTACCTCGGCCTCGTGATCGCGAACTTCATCTGGTTGTGGCCGATTCTGACGGGCATGCCGATCACGCCCGAGCTGTGGCAGCGGCAGCTGTGGCTACCCAGCTGGCGCTAGCGGCTCCGCCGCAGTAACTCGGGCGGCTCCGCCGCAGTGGCGCGGTTGAGTGCACTCACGTGCGCTCAACCGTGCCACTGGGGACACGCGCGACCATCGGATCCTGCGACAGATCCTTGTACAACGAGATGCACAACCCGATCATGACCAGCACGAACGGGGCAGCAGCGATGATCGTCATGGTCTGCAAACCGTTCAGCGCGTCCGCGCCACCGGTCCACAGCATCAGCGCGGCGATCCCGCCGGTGAGAACTCCCCAGAAGACGACCACCCATTTGCTCGGTTCCATGCTGCCGTGTTGGCTGAGTGTGCCCATCACCATCGATGCCGCGTCGGCACCGGAGACGAAGAAGATGGCTACCAGGATCATGACCAGGACACTGGAAATGCCTGCTATCGGCAGATTTTCGAGCATGCCGAACAGCTGCGACTCACTGCTGTCCCGACCGGCCAGGTCGATCCCGTTCTGTTGCTCGGCTATGCCTGCGCCGCCGAAGACGGAGAACCACACCAGGCTCACCGTGCTCGGGACGAGAATGACACCGATGACGAATTCGCGAATAGTTCGACCGCGACTGATCCGGGCCAGGAACATGCCGACGAACGGGGTCCAGGACACCCACCACGCCCAGTAGAAGATGGTCCACGACGACAACCAGCTCGCTGTTTCGCCGCCGTCGCCCGATGCGGCGGATCGCGCGGACATGTGCACGAGCTGGCTGGCGTAATCGCCGATGGTCGTCGGAATCAGGTTGAGAATCAACACCGTCGGGCCGAGAACGAACACGAACACGGCCAGCACGAGCGCCAGGACCATGTTGATGTTGGACAGCCATTGAATTCCCTTGGCGACGCCGGAGACCGCCGAGGCAACGAACGCGAGCGTCAGCAGTGCGACGATCGCGACGAGAAGCAACGTTCCGGATTCACCGAGCCACCCGAGAACTTCGAAACCCGAACCGATCTGCAATGCGCCGAGACCGAGTGACGCCGCCGTACCGAACATGGTCGCGAAGATCGCCAGAATATCGATGACCTTGCCGATGGGACCTTCCGCGCGGCGCCCGAGAATCGGAATGAACGCCGAGCTGATGAGTTGCTTCCTGCCGCGACGAAAAGTCCCGTACGCGACAGCGAGACCGACGACGGCGTAGATCGACCACGGATGCAGACTCCAGTGGAACATCGTCGTCGCCATCGCGGCTCCGATCGTCCCGTCGGATCCCGGAGGTGGACTGACGAAGTGCGCCAACGGTTCTGCGACGCCGAAGAACATCAACCCGATGCCCATGCCTGCACTGAACATCATGGCAATCCAGCTGACGGTGTTGAATTCCGGTTTCTCACCGTCGTTGCCGAGCGGGATCTTGCCGAACTTGCTGACCGCCAAGTAGATCGAGAACACGACGAATCCCGACGCGGCGAGAATGAAGAGCCAGCCGATGTTGGTGACGAGCCATCCTAGAATCGACGTCGTGGTCGATTCGAGTGAATCCGCAGCCACCAGCCCCCAGATCAGGATCGCGGCGGTGATGACTGCGGAGATACCGAAGACCAGGAAGTCGGTGCGAGGTCGACTGCCTGGAAGGAAGTTCGGGTCGGACCCGGCTGAACCCTGAGGTCGCTCGGTATTCGTTGCCATTGAATCACCTAAGCACTTCGAGGTGGGCATTCACCTGGTAACGCGTAGATCTTTACGGCAGCGAAATGCGAGGACCCCAGGGTTTACCTGCGCAAACTTATTACGCGCGCGCCTTCACGAAACTGGTCTTGCCGCCGAACACGCCGTCCAGGCTGAATCGGCCCGCGCCGGTCGCGGCGAGGAGAAGTGCGCCGACGCCCAGTGCGACAACCAGTTCGTAGCCGCCTTCGGAGACGAATACGCCCAGGTCGTAGTGCACGAACAAGAATGCGCCGAGCATGTCCAGAAACAGTAGGATGCCGACGATCGGGGTGAAGATGCCCACGACGAGGGCCACGCCACCGACCAGTTCGACGAACGTTGCGAAATACGCTGACACCATCGGCAGCGGGACGCCCATGCCCTCGAAGCCGGCCTTGGTCGCGTCGAGTCCGTTGGTGTTCAGCTTCTGCCAGCCATGGGCGATGAATACGATCCCGAGGCCGACACGGGCCACCAGGGTTGCGATGTCGCGGAAAATGGACGAGTTCATGTGGGATCCTTCGGGCACGGCAACAGGACGGCACAACCCTGACACAGTTTGGTTGAAGCGTCAACCTAGCTGCGTAGTGCCGTCTCGAGCAAGGCCCGAGCTTTGTCGTCCGTGAGCCCGAGCGCCCGGAGCTCTGCGACGTACGCCATCGCGGCACGCGCGGCGTTGTCCTCCGTGGGGTCGCCACCCGAGGCGATGAACGTGCCGAGCCGTCCGCGAGCTTCGATGACGCCCTGCGTTTCGAGTTCCTTGTACGCCTTTGCAACCGTGTGCGGGGCGATGCCCAGCTCCGCCGCCAACCCTCGTACGGTCGGGATCTTCGTTTCCACAATCAGCTCACCGCTGCGAACCTGATCGAGGATCCCGACACGTACCTGCTCGAACAAGGGAACCTTCGACGCTGCATCGATGTGAACACGCATCCGCAGTGTCTATCAGACGCCGGTGACAGCGTCCTCGATACGTGTCGTGCCTGACGTCAGCATCAGCGTCTTCCCAGCCGTCGACGGCGTCTCGATCAACGCAGCTATCACTGCAGCGACGTCGGCGCGAGGCACCGTACCCCGGTCGAGGGGTGGCGCGGACAGCGTGACGTGGCCGGTCGGTTCGTCGTCGGTGAGACCGCCGGGCCGCAGAATGGTCCATGCGAGCGCGGTGCGGCTCTTCAGGTCGTCCTCGGCTGCGGTCTTTGCCGAGATGTATGCCTTCCAGGTGTCCTCGGCGTCGTCGTCGACGGCTTCACCGGCACCGAACGAGCTGATCTGGACGAACCTGGTCACACCCGCCTTCTCCGCCGCGTCAGCCAGCAGCACCGCAGCTGCGCGGTCGACGGTGTCCTTGCGTTCGATTCCACCGGACGGACCTGCGCCTGCTGCGAAGACCGCGGCATCGGCGTCGTGCAGAAGCGCCGCGACCTCGTCCACCGACGCGTTCTCCAGATCCACGACCTCCGGCAGCGCACCGAGGGCAGTAACGGCGTTGGTGTGCTCTGGGTTTCGAATCAGCGCAACGGCGCGATCTCCCTGCGCGGTCAGTACCTGGATCAGGTGCTGGGCAATTTTTCCGTGGCCTCCGGCAATCACTACTCGTCGATCAGTCATTGCTTTCGCCTACCCGACACCCACGGTTCACAAACAATGGCACTATCTACGACCATGACTTCGACTGCGACGATCTACCACAACCCGAGGTGCAACACGTCCCGAACTGCGCTGAAGCTGATTCAGGAAGCCGGGATCGAGCCCACGGTCGTCAAATATCTCGAGACGCCGCCCACCAAGGACGGACTTCGGAAACTGCTCGACGATGCGGGTATGACTGCGTCGCAGGCCATTCGGAAGAGAGAGGCCGTGTACAAGGAGCTGGGCCTGAAGGACGCTTCCGAGGACGACCTGATCGCAGCAATGGTCGACAATCCGATCCTCATCGAGCGGCCGATCGTGGTGACGGACAAGGGAACCGTTCTCGCGCGGCCCGCCGACAAGGTGCGCGAGGTCCTCTGACACCCTGTGCGCGGTCACCATCACGAACGCACAGGCGGCGCCCCCGCACTGTCCCGGGCCACCGGACACGACATGCACCTGGGACCGCCTCGGCCCGAGCCGAGTTCCGATCCGCTGATCCGCAGCACTTCGATTCCCGACGCCTCGAGCCGGGCGTTGGTCTCGACGTTGCGCTCGTAGGCGACGACGACACCCGGGGCGAGTGCGAGGGTGTTGTTGCCGTCGTCCCATTGCTCGCGTTCTGCGGTGATGGTGTCGAGACCGGTGTCGATGACACGGAGCTTGCCGATGCCCATCGCGTCCGCGGCCGCCTCGAGGAACGGGTCGGCGCCACGGATGGTCACCCCGGCCTCTTCCTTGCGGATAGTGAACGCGGACAACGTATCCTGAATTGCCGGATACATCACGACCGCATCGATGTCGACCATCGTGCATACGGTGTCCAGGTGCATCGACGCCCGCTCCTGCGCGATGGGAACGACCAGCACGGTGTGTGCGAGTCCGTCCTCGAACAGACTACGAGCCAGAGCTTCCGCGCCTGCGGGCGTCGTCCGTTCACCGACACCGACCGCCACGACACCGGGAGCAAGCAACAGCACGTCCCCGCCCTCGACCGGCGCCGTGCGCGATTCGTACGCACGCCGAACTCCGAGAAAACGCGGATGAAACGCATAGATCAGATCGGTCAACGTCGTCTCCCGCAGCCTCGCGGGCAACGCCAGCGACGTGATCGCCACGCGATTACCGATCCAGAACGACGAGTCACGCGTGAACAGCAGATTCGGCAAGGGGTCGATGACGAAGTCGCCACCATGGTGCATTCGCCGAACCAGGGACGCGCCAGGCAGTTCCGGCTCACCGGACTCCGCAGCGAGGAGCTCGTCGAAGGTCATTCCGGCCATCAGTATCGATGCCAACTCCGGCGCGGGCACACCGCGCAGGTGCGCGGCCAAATCACGGGCCAGCGCACGGCCGAGGCGTCGCTCGTTCACCGCCGCGGAGATACCCTGCATACGCGCCGCCCCGCTGACCGTCATCGCCTCGGTGAGCAGGTCTGACAGTAGAAGCACCTCGACGCCGCGACTGCGCAGGAGTTCGGCGAACGCGTCGTGCTCCTGCTGCGCCCGGTCGACCCACGGCACGCCGTCGAACAGCAGCTGATCGTTGTTGCGCGGCGTGAGGCGCCGCAGCTCGTCGCCAGGCCTGTGAAGCATCACCGTACGCAGGGTTCCGACCTCCGAGTCGGCACCAAGTTCTGCAGTCATCGCCTAACCGTAGGCGCTCAGCGCCCGGTGCGCGCGTGGTTGCTGCGGGCCATACCCCTTCACTCACCGGGACAAGCTCGAGTAACGTCGAGCTATGCCGATGCCCGACTGGAAAGTCCGCGAACTCACTCCCGCGCAGCTTTCCGAACGCAGCGGAGTTGCCGTGTCCGCTTTGCACTTCTACGAGAAGCAGGGCCTCATCACGAGTAGACGCACGTCGGGGAACCAACGTCGGTATCACCGAGACACGCTGCGGCGAGTCGCGTTCATTCGCATCTCGCAGAAGGTCGGCATACCTCTTGCCCGAATCCGCGACGCTTTGGCCGATTTGCCGGAAGAGC
>NZ_LVCV01000455.1 GCF_001647195.1 Rhodococcus sp. EPR-157
CCGCGACGACCTGACCGGGTGCATCGGCTGTGGGTGCCTGTCACTGTCCAGTTGCGCACTGGCCAATCCGGGTGACGAACTCGCCGACGCGGGCCCGGGCGCTCGAAGACTGGACGTCGATCTATGACGGCTTCTTCAACAGCTTGCTGAACTGGTCGTTGGCCTTCTGCAGGACGAACTCGTACGGCGGGGCGAACTTTCGTGCCCACCAGTACGCGAACCGAATGTCGTTGGACGAATACACGAGGTAGCGGTTCTTCCGTATCCCGACGAGGATGGCGTCGGCGACGGTCTCGGGTTCGACAGCGCGTTGCTCGAAGCGGTGCTGCAGCTTCTGCACTCGCGGATCGTCGCGATCGACGCCCGCGATTTCGAGGGTGTTCACCAATCCCGTCTTCACTCCCCCCGGTACGACGAGGCTGACGCCGATACCGTGCCGCTTCAGGTCGTAGCGCAAAACTTCCGATGCGCCGCGAAGACCGTACTTGCTCGCGCTGTACGCCGCATGCCAGGGCAGTGGAATCAGACCCGCTGCAGAGGACACATTGACGAGATGGCCACCGCGACCGGCTTTCACCATCGGGGGCAGGAAGTTCTCGATCACGTGGATCGGTCCCATGAGATTGACGTCGATCATCGACTTCCAATGTCGATGCTCGAGATTCTCTACGGTGCCCCACGCAGAGATGCCGGCGACATTCATGACGATGTCGAGGCTGTCGACCGATTCGTGGACCTCGGTGGCGAACGCGGTGACGGCGTCGTAATCGGACACATCGAACGCAGCGGACTTCACCACCGCCGAACCCGCAGCGGCGACTGTCTCTTTCAGACCCACTTCGTTGATGTCCGTCAGGTACAGCTCGGCGCCTGCACGCGCCGCAGCGAGGGCAGTTGCGCGTCCGATACCGCTCCCGGCGCCGGTGATGAACGTCCTCTTCCCTCGCAGGTCCTTGATAGCCATCTCGCGTCGTTATCCCCCACAGTCGAAGAAACTTCCGTTCCTCGCACTTTACGCGTCGGTCGAGTTGTCGCTGGCAGTCTCGCCGGAGCACACTGTACCGATGGCGATCGTGTCGAAAGGGTTCATCGGCAAGCGCCGCGGCAACGAGTCCCGCACTCCGCCCGGCCAATATCTGACCGACGACTTCCCGGTACTGTCTGCAGGTCCCACTCCCCAGGTGCATACCGAGCGGTGGCAATTCAGCATCGTCACGGAAATGGGCGACAAGCATCGGTGGAGTTGGGACGAGATGCACGCGCTCCCAGCAGAGAATCCGACGGTCGACATCCATTGCGTCACCAAATGGTCCAAACTGGACACGAGATGGCGTGGCGTCTCGCTCGACACGTTGCTGCGTGACATCGACACGACAGCCACGCATGTGATGGCACACGGTTTCGACGGGTACACCACCAATCTGCCACTCGACGAACTGCTTCACGGAAAAGCCTGGCTGGCATACGAATTCGATGGAAAGCCACTCCATCCCGAACACGGTGGGCCTGCCAGACTGCTGGTTCCGAACCTGTACTTCTGGAAATCGGCCAAGTGGGTGGAAAAGCTCACCCTCCTCGTCCGTGACGAGCCGGGATTCTGGGAACGCAACGGCTACCACGACTACGGCGATCCATGGCAAGAACAGAGGTATCAGGGAGATTGAAGTGGCGTGTTGCGACCCTCACCGACAAGCGCGCCGAAACATCGACGGCGTCGACGCTGACCTTCGAGGTGGACGGGTGGCCCGGTCACAAGCCGGGTCAACACGTCGACGTGCGCCTGACGGCCGAGGACGGCTACAGCGCGCAGCGTAGCTATTCGATGGCAACTCCGGCTGACGGCAATACAGTCGTCCTGACGATTCAGACCGTGGACGACGGTGAAGCGTCGCCCTACCTCACAGAAATTCTCGAGGTGGGTGAGCAGATCGAACTCCGCGGTCCGATCGGAGGCTGGTTCGTATGGGACGCCGCAAATCCCGCGCCCGTACTCCTGCTCGCGGGCGGATCGGGCATCGTGCCGTTGATGGCCATGGTTCGTGCCCGCGTGCGCAGCGAGCGCCGGACTCCGTTCCGGCTCATCTACTCGGTTCGTTCGGCCGAGGAGTTGATGTACGCCTCCGAACTGAGAACGCTCCCAGGTGGGATCGACGTCAGCTACCGCTTCACTCGTCGGGCACCGGGCAACTACCGAGGACGGGTGGGCAGGCTCATTCCGCAGGACCTCGTCGCCGACGGGTGGCCGGCCGACTTCGCCCCGGCGTGTTTCGTGTGTGGGCCGACCGGTTTCGTCGAGGCAGCCGCGGACATGCTGGTCGCCGACGGGCACCTGCCGCCGCGCATCAAGACCGAGCGATTCGGCCCGACCAATACCGCGTGAATCTAGTGTCTCCGCGACATTTCGTCGCGGTAGTCCGCGACCGTGCGTTCGATCCGTGTGGCGTCGTCCTCGGCACCCCGACGGCGCGCGTCGTCTGCGCGACTCTGCAGCGTCTTGATCGCCTTGCGGAGCTCGGCGTCGGACATCCTGTGTTCTGTGACGATGTGGTTCATATCACACAGTGTCCGCCCGGGGCCGAGACTCCGCAAGCCTGCGCTCAGCCGTGTACGGCCTCGGCGACGAGATCGGCCGATGGAACGAAGCTCGAGAGGCTCCGAGCCGCAAATTCGCGGAAGTACCCGAGTTTGCTCGGCGGTACCAGCGACGGCAGGACGGTGTTCCACACCTTCTCCATGCGTGCAGGTGCACTGCCGAGGGTCGATTGCGCCTCGGACACCATCAGGACTCCGGCAAGCATCTCGCACACGAGGAGAGCGGCGTTGCCCGAGTCCAAATGGTCAGCGACGTCTCCGTGCTCGATTGCTCGATCGAACAGATGCTCGAAAATGTTGCCCCACGTCCCGAACACGCTTCCGCGCGAAGTCTCGGACCCGTCGATTTCCATCTGCAGGCGATACATCACCCGCACCAGCGGGTCTGATGCTGCCAGTTCGAGAACCGAATACGAGATGCCGATGACCGACTCGAGGGCCGGTGACCTGCTGTCCACCAGACCTGCGCAGGCTGTGGACACACGTTCGTGACCTTCGTCGACGATCGCCCGCGCCAGCTCCTCCTTGGAGGCGAAATGGAAATACAGTGCGCCCTTGGTGACGCCGGACTGCGCGGAGACCTGACTCAGCGTTGCATTCGCATGCCCCACCTCGAGAAAAAGATCTGCTGCCGCGCGCAGCGCAGCTGCACGTGTAGCTTCTGCTCTCAATTGCCTAACCATGAACGATCACCCCTGACCAGTTGCCTACGATGACACCGACGCCGCCTTGCGTGGGACTGCAGAAGGCTTGTTCGAACCCGTTGTCTCGAATTCACGAACCCCGTCGACGGTCCGCTGTTCAGCACAATACTAACCAAAAACGTGTCTCGATTGTGATTTTCGAGTGACAACTGGGTGACACATTGCCCGATCAGATAACAATAGATATATAAAGTTCCACTTTGCCGGAATTTGTAACGACTTCGATGTCCTCTTTATAAGCGCGAAACAGCTCACCATTCGAGGTGGCGTCGTCGACCTGCGTCCAGACGTCCTCGACAGGATCCTTGAGCAGCCCGTCGGGCACGAATACGGCGAACACCCCGCTCGGTACCTGCACGAAGACGTCCCCGACGGGGACTTCGGTCGGCGACACGTACGGCACCGCCACCACTGCGTTGTAGTCACCTGCTGCATCCGGCACGAACACGGTGCTGACGTCCACCTCCCGGCCAGGGTGACGGTCCCACATTCGTTCACGTAAGAACCTGAAGAGCTCGCTGGTGCTTGCCTCGACGCCCGGCGCGATCCGGGGTGCCACCAGGCCACCGAACAGTTCCGCGCTTCTCGCGGTCACACGATGACTCACGACGCCGACCCTGCCTGTTCGATCGACAGGTACAGGTCGATCTTGTAGGCATGCGGATAGCACTCGTAGTCTGCGGTGAACGTTCGAGCGATCTCGCGCTGCTCCTCTGCATGGTCGATCTGCTGCCACAACCGCACCATGACGTCCGGGAAGTGGCCGACCGCCGAAAACTTCGCGTATCGAGCACGCGGAACCTTTGCGATCAGGTGCCCCCGCGTGACCTGGCTCAACGACGAACACTGATAGCCGACGATCTGCGTGTTGTACGAGCCGATACCCGGCGCGAAGTCGGTGTAGATCGATGCCAACGAACCGCCGATGTCCTGCTTGAGGACGGAAGACCAGGCCAGATCGAGTGCCGGATCGTTCAACCGCCCCAGCGCCCGCTTGGGGCTACGGACTGGCAAACCAGCAACCCACGTTTCGTCGAGGTCGACAATCTCGAAACCCATACAGAACTCCACATACCTCATGGGCGCGACGTGAAGTCCGCGGCCGGGATGACGCTTCCCCAAATCGACGTCGACCATCAACTCTGACTCAGCTACTGCTCGGCAAGACTACCGGTCGACTTCGGCCCCGGCGTACACACCCAGGGGGTGGGCCCGAAGTTGCGAGCGAGTAGGGCGCGGTGACGCCGAACACAGCTGACGCCGTACTGCCCGGCGCCGTGACGGCAAGGGCTGAGAATACCAATCCGCTAAACGGGCGAACGGTTTGTAATGACCCCGAAAACCAATTCATGCGCAGGACAAAGCGCGCCTATTCCGCATGTGCATAACTTGCCCGGAAAGCGACCCTGACAAGACGGACTCGTCATTAAGGGCATCGGCAATAGATATGAATTAATCGAATGTCGCAATTGCGAGGAATTAGAATATTGCAATTTTAGGTTCAGCAAACCCGTGTGGTGGAGCTGAGGGGAATCGAACCCCTGACCTTCTCGATGCGAACGAGACGCGCTACCAACTGCGCCACAGCCCCTTCTTGCGGTCCTGCTGCAACCGCTGCGCAACCTTATCAAAGGATGCACGACGCCTGGGACGTCAGGCCCCAGACGCTCGTCGGATGTTCTCGCTCACGGGAGCCTGCTGCTGGAACGGCTCGTCGTAGTGGTCGAGGTGATCGAACTCCGGGTCCTCGTCGTCGATTTCGAGCACGACAGCACCCGGACGGCGCAGGCGTTGCGGAACGAGTTTCAGTTCGTCGTCGGTGCGCGATTCGACGCCGAGTCGCGAGCGGCCCATCCGCGTCATGCGCCGGCGACGGATCTCTTCCTCGATCTGAACCTGTCGACGGAGGTAGTACAGATACGCACCCATGGCCACCACGGACAGGCCACAGACCCACCACAGCACGCCTGTGACGATGACCGCGAGCGCAGCCGACGTGATGGCAGCGAACACGAGTCCGAGAACGGCCCGTTGGCGGAACGAATACCGAGCAGCACGCGCGATGGCGTCGGCCTCGGGGTCGAAACCTCCGCGGCCGCGACGGTTCGGAACGTAGTCCCGATCGCGTTCGTCGTCCGCGTCCCTCGAATCGGTGTCGATCTCGGCGCTTGCGTGAGTGTCCATCGGGTCCTCCGCGTCGGTGCTCGGTGCTGTGCGCCCGAATACAACGCGGGCGGGTGCCGAAACACGCTCGTCGTACTCGGGACGCCAATCTGGGTCGCTCGCATGTCCGGCGGCAGGACCGCGTGCGGTTCTCTGGGACCCACCGCGGTGTAGAACGCGGGTGGCCAGGGCTACATCGGAGGTCTGCATGATGCGCGGACGCTTGCTCATCATCATCGGAAGCAGAACGAACAGCCAGATGACGACCAGACCGATCCAGATGATCGAGTTGGGCATCGTTCGCGCTCTCTTTCGACAAATAGCAGGCTGGTTACATCGGTGACGTGATCAGGCTATGCGGAAGCTTCGGCCGAACCGCGTAGACGCGCCGACCTGAATTACACACACGTCACTTTAGTCACATGAGTCTCGAGCACGACGAGACATGTGGGGCGTCATGCCCAGGCGGCTCGGCCCGTCCGCACCAACCGGTCTGCGACCGATCCCTGCACTTCGCCCGACGTCATCGCGACGAGAACGTGATCACGCCACCGACCGTCGACGTCGAGGTAGTTCTTCAGCAAGCCTTCTTCACGGAATCCGACATTGCGCAGCACGGCCTTGCTGGGAAGGTTCTCCGGCCGAACCGTCGCTTCGACGCGGTGAAGGCCGACGCCTCCGAAGCAATGGTCGAGCCCGAGCGCCAGCGCTGCCGTCGCAACACCTCGGCCGTTGACCTCCTTGGCGACCCAGTAGCCGATCCAGGCGGACCGCAACGCGCCCCGGACGATGTTGCCGACGGTGAGCTGACCGCAGAAGTCCCCGTCGAGTTCGATTGCCATCGGCAGCATGTGGCCCTTGCGCGCCTCCGACTTCAGACCCGACAGAAGGCCCGGCCATGCGGAGATGTGATGACGCGCCGCCCAGGAACCCTCGCCGGTGGGTTCCCACGGTTCGAGGTGCGCGCGGTCGGCGAGCCTGATACGGCTCCACGCCGCTCCATCACGCAGCCGGACAGGACGAACGGTCACGTGGCCCGCAGCGACGGTCAAAGGTCCCAGTTTCGCTGGCCAACCAGGGTGGCTCGACCACGTACTCGGCATCTGTCGACATTAGCGCCTCCGGCGCAGTGGCACGAAAAAGCGTCCCCTGGTGCACTAAACCGCGCCACTGGGCCGGAGGCCCAGCGGCGTCGGGCAGCGGGCGTTGGGAGTCGAGCAGCCTCAGCCCCGCTGCGCGAGGAACGAGACACCCACCTCTTCGCCGGTACGGATCTCGGT
>NZ_LVCV01000456.1 GCF_001647195.1 Rhodococcus sp. EPR-157
GACAGTCTGAGACGTCGGTCTGTTTCAGAGTCAGGCCCCAACTCACTGGAGAAGTCCAGTATCAACCGGACACACCCATACTCACAGTCTGTTCGAGTCACTCAGAGTGACCGAATGAGTCGTTCGCTCCGCCGAAGCTCCGCCGAAGGTGACCGAAACAGTCATTCGGTCACTAACCCCCACCCCCACACACGCCGAACGCCGACCCACCTGAAGGTGGACCGGCGTCTGGGCGTGCTACTTAGCTCATTCCTCCAGGATTGCCACCGCTGCGGCGATGTCGCCGTCGTGGGTGAGCGAGAGGTGGATCTTCACCGTCGGCAGGAATTCGAGTGCCATTCCGTGCAGCTTGATCGACGGCCGGCCCCACGCGTCGTTGACGACCTCGATGAGCGGGTACGGGTTGTCACCGATCTGCGGCGGCCTCGCGAATCGCGATGTCGCCCAGGCCTTCAACACTGCTTCCTTGGCGGCCCACCGTGCTGCGTAGTGGCGGGCCGGGTCGGAACTCTTCGTCGCTGCATGCCGACGCTCCCCCGCGGTGAAGCTGTCGCGGATCATCGTCGTGCCGGCCTTCTCCATCTGCTCGGCGAAGTCGGACACGGTCACCAGGTCGAAACCTACTCCCAGGATAGCCATATCTACTTGCACCCCGGCAGACCCGAGCGGTAGACATCGTCGTCGCCGAGGCGTGCTGCCTCGGTGAGCAGGACATCCGCTTCGAGCTCACGAGTAGCCTTCGCAGGCGTCCCGTCGTGTCCGAGCCTTCGGTCGTCGGGCCGCTCGTACAGGGCGTCACCTCCCACCATCGCGGAGATCAGCCTGCGCTGACCGGCGATGCGACGCTCGTTTGAACGGGCGACGTAGTCCAAGCGACGTTCCGCCGGAACTGCTTCGATGAACGCTTGCGGGTGCACGAGGGCGATGAGGCCGGAGACGTGCCCGAAGCCGAGCGAGGTGAGCAGACCTGCCTTGAGAGGTACCGAGTCACCGAAGCGCAGCGGCTCGCGAGCCCACACGAGGTGTCCGAACTCCGTCATCTTGTCGTCGACACAGTCGAGACTGCGGTTCGGCGGGATGACGCCGTTGGCCAGCACCTGGCACAGACCGATCAGCTGCCACGCAGCCGCGCCGCCCTTCGAGTGTCCGGTGAGGCTCTTCTGCGAGACGACGAACAATGGAGCTCCGTCGGTGCGGCCGATGGCATTCGCGAGGCGAGTGTGCAGTTCCGCCTCGTTCGGGTCGTTGGCTGCGGTCGAGGTGTCGTGCTTGGAGATCACTGCCACATCGTCGGCGCTGACGCCGAGTGCGTTGAGAGACAACGCAAGCGCCGAATCTCTGCCGCCGCGGCCGGCGCTGAGCGCACCGAGCCCGGGAGCCGGGATGGAGGTGTGCACACCGTCGCCGAACGACTGTGCGTACGCCACTACACCGAGGACCGGTAGGCCCATCTCCAACGCGAGGTCACCGCGAGCCAGCAGGATCGTTCCACCGCCGTGCGACTCGACGAATCCGCCGCGCCTGCGGTCGTTGGCCCTGGAGAACCGTCGATCGCTGATGCCCTTGGCAGTCATCGCCGCGGAGTCCGCCGTGGCGGACATGTCGCCGAAGCCGATGATGCCTTCGGTGCTCAGATCGTCGAAGCCACCGGCCACGACCAGCTGCGCCTTGCCCAGCTTGATCTTGTCGACGCCTTCTTCGACCGAGACTGCTGCGGTGGCGCAGGCTGCGACGGGGTGAACCATCGCGCCGTAGCTACCGATGTACGACTGAACCACGTGCGCGGCAACGACGTTCGGCAGAGCTTCCTGCAGGATGTCGTTCGCACGAGCGTCGCCGAGCAGGGTGTCGATGTACAGCGAGCGCATCGACTCCATTCCGCCCATGCCGGTGCCTTGTGTGTTGGCGACCAGCGTCGGGTGAACCCAGCGCATCAGTTCCGAGGGGTTGAAGCCCGAGGAGATGAACGCGTCGACCGTGGTGACGATGTTCCACAGTGCAACTCGGTCGACCGAGCTCGCCATGTCGGGCGAGATGCCCCACTTGGTCGGATCGAATCCGGTCGGAATCTGTCCACCCACGGTGCGGGTGAGCTTCATCTTGCGCGGAACCCGAATCTCGGTGCCCGCCTTACGGGTCACCTGCCAGTCGCTCGAATCCGGAACCGGTGTGATCAACGTGTGC
>NZ_LVCV01000457.1 GCF_001647195.1 Rhodococcus sp. EPR-157
GCGCTGTGTTACCGACCATGGCGCCATCGTCGCCGTAGGTGCGGATACCGCACTTCTCGACCACGATGTCGTGGTACTTGTCTGCGATGTCCTCCTCCGGCACGAAGTCACCGGACTCGATGTCGTACCAACCCGGCTTGGGATCGTTCTCCCAGGCGATCAGTCCGGTGTTCCATGCGAGTTCGAGAACGCCTGCGGCAGAGAGCTCCTCGTCGACCTCCATCTCGAAGCGGGTGCGAGCGCTGCCGTACGGTCCGAGCTCACCCGCTCCGACGATGACGACCAGGTCCTTCGGGTCCACGTCGAGCGTGGGCCATGCCGGAGCCGTGGTCGCGGTCAGACGCGGCGGTGCAGGCAGTGCGGCGATGATCGAATCGTCGACGGCTTCCTCGGTCTTGTCCGCAGCGGCAGCTGCGGCTTCGCGAGCAAGTTCGACGAGGTTGAGCTTGGTGTCGGCCAAGCCTCCGGTCAGGTCCGCGAGCAGCGGAGCCTCGGCTGCCTGGCGTCGAGCCGACGCGTCGCACAGCTTCAGCAACTCGGTGGCCATCTCGTCCGTGGACCAGGTGCGCACACCCTCTGCTTCGACGGCTTCGACGATCGGATCGTTTCCGCCCATCAGGCCGGTTCCACGAACCCAGCCGATGTGAGCGTGCGCGATCGACACCCGCTCGGCCCAGCTCTTCTCCGAGCCCCACTTGGCTGCGATCGCATCGAGAGCAGCCTTGGACTCGCCGTAGGCACCGTCGCCACCGAACATTCCGCGGTTCGGCGAACCGGGAAGCACGACGTGCAGGTGCGTGTCGATGTCGTTGTCGTAGCCGATCTTCGACAGACCGCCGATGAGACGCTCGACGGACCAGAGCAGCACACGCATTTCCATCTCGGCGCGGCCACCGGCGTCGGACAGCTCACCGACGACGCGAGGAGCGGCGAACGGGAACAGCATCGTCGGGGTGATGCCGGCCTTGACGAGGGTCTTGGCACCGCCCGCATTGTCGACCTGGTCGGAGCCGATCCACTCGATGAGCGCATCGACGTCACTGTAGGACGCGATGTTGGCAGGCACGACCCACAGCGATGCACCAGCGCGAGCATTCGCGCGGTACAGGCTGCGGTAGAACTTCAGCCGCTCCTCGTCGAGACGCGACGTGGTGACGAAGACCGTCGCTCCCCCGCCCAGCAGCTTGCCTGCGACCGACGCTGCGATCGAGCCCTTGCTGCCGCCGGTGACGACTGCGACCTCGTCGGACCATTCGCCCTTCGAGTCGGACACGAGCGCGATGTCTGCGATGCGACCGTAGGTCTCGGCGAGAACGGCCTTGTTCTCGTAGTCGGCCTTGGCCTTCCACCACTGCGCCTGTGCAGCAACAGCTTTACCCGATCCGGCGAAGGACTCGACGGTCAGGTCACCTGCGGTGCCGAGCCACAGGCGGGCCAGGTCCTCGCGGGCAGTGGCCCAACGGTCGTCGATCAGCACGGCCTTGCGGGCATCGAATGCCGGAGCAACGAGCCTCGGCCAATCCGAACCGAGCTCCGCCGCAACGAGATCGACGAGCGCAGCGTCCGGGTTCTCGACGGCAAGCGCGTTCGGCGCCTCGGCGAGACCCAGCTGTTCTAGTACCAGGCGTGCAGCCGAAGCAAGCACTCCATCGCGGCCGGTGATGTGTTCGGTGAACTCACCGAGTGCGGCTGCGTCGACGGTTCCCCCGCCGCCGCCACCGGTCTGCGGCAGCGAGACTGCAACACCGCGTCGGGCAGCGACTGCAGCGACCGCCGAGTCGATGACCGTGTCGACGGCACCGCCATCGGCCAGCGCACCGTCGGCAAGTCCGCCGAGGGCTCCGCCGCGCACCGATACGCCGTCACGAGTGCCGAGGGCGACCTCCGCCGTGACGTGGTTGGCCCACCCGTCGCCCAGTTCCCAGACCTTCTTGACGCGGTCCGCGATGGAGGAGGGACGACGTCCCGACGGTCCGAACACCTTGCGCAGGTGATCGTTGATCGAGTCGCTCAGCACAGGGCCGAACGGCTTGTAGGTACGAGCCAACTTGTTGACGGTGCCGGAGAGCGCACCCATGTCGGCGTCGGCGGCACCGTCGATGGCGCCGAGCGAGAGCTCGGAACCGAGGTCGACGAGCAGCTGGTTACGACGCGAGGAGACGCCGTCGCACAGTGCCTCGATGGTGTCGGCGGGTCCGATCTGATCGAGCTGCAGCTTGGTCCACAGGCCGATGAGGATCTTGGTCGCATCCGACGCGCTGAACGCGATGTCGTCGGGACGGGGTCCGCCCGACGGCGCTGCGGCGGGTGCAGGGGCCGCGGCCGGAGCTGCAGCAGCGGCGGGAGCAGACTCGGCGACAGGTGTCGACTCCTCTTCGTCCACCGGAGCTGGATCGGTGTCGGTGCCGTAGACGATCGCGGCTTCGCGTTCGACGTTGAGCACCTCGACCGGGAAACCGAAGCGGCCCGGCAACTTCAGCGTCTGCGACGCGAGGTTGGCTACCGTCGGCGTTGCACTGAGGCCGATTTCGACGAAACGCTCGACGCCGAGTCCACCTTCGGACTCGTCGGCGAAGAGCAGGTCCTGGGTCTCGATCCAGCGAACCGGGCTGGCGAACTGCCATGCCAGCAGCTCGATCAGGACAACTCGGCACAGATCGTGCGGCCGTGCGGCCCAGGAGTCGAAGTCGGAGAGGACGTCGTTCAGCGGTTTCGACGGGACCAGGTCCGCGATCTCCTGGATGAACGAGCGCTCCAGCGAGAACGGCTTCGGAACCAGGTTCGGGACGTAGCGGCCGAGCAGGATCTCGGGATCGAGATCTGCGGGCAGCAATGTTCCGAGGCGGGTGCGGAAGTCGTCGACTCCGCCGCGCAGCACCGTCGAGTGGAACGGTACGTCGATGCCGGGAACCATGATGTACGCGGCCTTGCCACCGAACTCGGCGCGGCGGATCGCGATCTTCTTCTCCAGCTCCCCGAGGCCGTCGACCGTTCCCGCGATGGCGTACTGCGAGCCACGGAGGTTCAGGTTGACGATTTCGAGGAATTCGCCGGACTCTTCGGCGACACCGGCGACGAACGCCTGCACGTCCTCGTCAGCGAGGCCGATCTGCGACGGCCGGATGGCGGCCATACGGTAGTTGCTCCGCCCGGAAGCGTCACGTGGAACGAGTGCGTGCATTGCCGAACCACGCTGGAAGACGACCTCGAGGACGGCTTCGAGCGGAAGGACGCCGGCAACGGCAGCGAGCGCGTTGTATTCGCCGACGGAGTGGCCCGCGAGAATCGAATTCTCGACGAACACACCGGATTCTCGGAGTTCGGCGACCTGAGCGACACCGAGGACCGCCATGGCGACCTGGGTGAACTGAGTCAGGTGCAGAACACCGTCCGGGTGCTTGTGCTCGACGCCGCGAGCCTTGAGCGTCGTCGGGTTGTCGCGTACGACAGCAAGAATGGAGAACCCCAGGGCCTTGCGGGTGTGCTTGTCGGCACGCTCCCAGACCTCACGAGCAGCCTTCGAGCGAGCACGAGCGTCGAGGCCCATGCCCTGACGCTGGATGCCCTGGCCGGGGAATGCGTAGACCGTCTTCGGCGCCGCGGTACGAGCGGTGGCGACCATGACGAGTTCGCCTTCGACGCGGCAGGAGACCTCGACGAGTTCTGCGCCCTGGTCGAATCCGGTGCGATCGACGCGCACGTCGATCTCGGCTCCGGGACGGACCATTCCGAGGAACCGTGCCGTCCACGCGGTCAGGCGACGCGGTGGGGTCTTGGTGTCCTCGTGATCGACCGCAGTGACAACCTGCTGAGCGGCTGCGGAGAGCCACATACCGTGCACGATCGGGCTGCCGAGGCCGGCGAGCAGTGCTGCCGGGTCGGACGTGTGGATCGGGTTGTGATCGCCCGAGACCTGGGCGAACGCGGCCATGTTGCGCGGGGCGACGATGGTCGCCTGACGACGGCGACGACGAGGGGTGTCCTTGGCGTCGGCCGAAACCGAGCCACCGGCGCGGGGCGGATCGACGAGTTCGCCTTTGCCGGTGCGTCCACGAATTGCGAAGCGTTCCACCAATGTTGCGACAGCGGGGGCGTCGAGGCCTTCACCGAGCATGGCTCCGATTTCGACGGACACCTCGACGACGCGACCGAGATCGGTGTCGAGCACCTCGCCGGCCTCTGCCTTGACGACCAGGATCGACGCGTCGGTCGGCAGTGTGCCGACCAAGTTGACGCTGTGGTCGAGGTGGACCAGGTCGAGCATGCCCTCGATGACGTCCAAGCCGTCGGCAGTCTTGGTCGCACCGAGAACGGCGAATACGGCTGGCCAGCAGGCTCCGACGAGCACGTCGGGCACTGCGCTACCGCTGACGGTCAGCGACTCGGGCAGGCCCGATCCGGTGACTCCGGCGTGATCGGCCACGAGATCAGGAATCCACGCGAGGTTGATGCGTGCCGCACCGTTCTTGACCTTTGGAAGATCTTGTCCTGCAGCAACTCCGAGAAGTGCCGACATGGACTTCTGCGCATCGTCGGCGGTGACGACGGGTGCGCCGCCATCGATCGTGGACGCCGGGACGGTGAGTCGGATGCGCACCTCTTTGCCGGGCGCAAGCGGAACCGTCAGTTCGACGTGATCCGAATCGAGAACCGTCAAGGTGGATCCGGTCTGCACATGCGAGGCCACGGTGTCGGAATCGACTACCCACTCGGTGGGATCGCCTAGACGTGCAACCGGGTTCTGGGTCATCCGCGATGCCCAGTTGACATCCGGTGCTGCCAGCACGATGCCGAGCAGTCCGGGGGCGATTTCCGCGTGACGACGGCTGGCGATCGAAGTCGCCTGTGCGCCCTCGGCCACCAACTCGTCGGCTGCTGCCTTCTCGAAGCGATTCAGCAGGTCGCCGACCGGCTCGTCGACTTCGGTGATGCCAGCGACAGCGACGGTGCCGGGAATGATGCAGACCTGATCCGCCGAGTAGCGCGAATCGTGTGCCTGCCACAGCGAGTCACTGCGCCACCAGCGTCGGACGTCGCCGTCGACGACAGGCACGAAGTTGACGGGCTTACCCGGCAGGCGACAGAGAGAAGTGAAGAACGTGATGTCGGCGGGGTGGAGAACCACGTCACCGGCGTCGGGGAACTGAGCGAGGAGTGAACGCAACGCTGCACGAGGGCGTTCGAGGGTGTCGACGTCCGAGAACAGTGTCGGGATCGGTCCGCGGTCGACCGGGTGCAGACGAGCCTCCGCCCGCTGCAGCATCTCGAGGAAGCGGGTGCGCCACGTGACGTCGAGCCAGACCGATTCGCGTGCCTCGGAGACGGCGTCGGTGAACTCGCCGCCGCAGTCGAAGTCGCTGCGGGAGTCCGATCCGATGGCCAGATCGAGGTAGCGGGTGAGCCACTGCTGGTAGGTCATGTCGGCGACGTCGCCGAAGAACGGCTTGGCCGTGCCGTCGAGTGCTGCGATGATCTCGTCGCGGCGCTCGGCCACGGCGTCGGAATCGCCGGCGACCTCGTCGAGCAGGCGCCCGCAACGTGATGCCGCGTTGTCGATCTCGTGAATGTCGGCGCCGAGCTGGCTACGGCCGGAGGCCATTCCGCCTACTGCGGTACCTGCACCGACCCAGTCAGGCGTTCCCGGGGTGTCGACGAGGAGTTGCTTGACCTCGGGGGCCGTCGTGGCTTCGAGAGTGGCCATCGCCGCGGTTCCGACGAGGATGCCGTCGAGCGGCATCTTGGGATATCCGGCACCCAACGACCAACGGCCGGTGAGGTATTCGGCTGCACGCTCTGGGGTACCGATGCCGCCGCCGACACAGATGACGAGGTTCGGGCGCGCGCGCAGCTCGGCGTAGGTGGTGAGCAGCAGGTCGTCGAGGTCTTCCCACGAGTGGTGTCCGCCTGCGCGCCCACCTTCGATGTGGACGATCACCGGGTACGACGGAACCTCGTTGGCGATGCGAATGACTGCGCGGATCTGCGCGACCGTTCCCGGCTTGAAGCAGACGTGAGAGATACCTGCCTCGGACAGTTCCTCGATCAGCGCGACCGCTTCTTCGAGTTCCGGAATGCCAGCGGTGACGATGACGCCGTCGAAGGCAGCACCGGCAGCACGTGCGCGTTGGACGAGGCGACGTCCGCCGAGCTGCAACTTCCACAGGTACGGATCGAGGAAGAGTGAGTTGAACTGCACGGCGCGGCCGGGCTCGAGCAGCTGCGTGAGCTCTGCGACACGGTCGGTGAAGATCTCTTCGGTGACCTGTCCACCACCGGCAAGCTCTGCCCAGTGGCCGGCGTTTGCAGCGGCAGCGACGATCTTGGCGTCGACAGTCGTCGGCGTCATGCCAGCAAGCAGGATCGGCGAGCGTCCGGTGAGCTTGGTGAACGAGGTCTCGACGACGACGCGGCCGTCGGGCAACGTGACCGGCTTCGGCGCGAATTCGGCCCAGGACGGCTGCACCTCGGGCGCTGCGCCCGGGGTCAGCAGGTTGCGGTGACCGCCACGCGTGGAGGCCGCGATGATTCCGACGCCCTGCCCACGAAGGGCCGGGGTGGTCATGCGAGTGAGGAGATCCCCCGGACCGAGGTCGAGAATCCAGTCGGCGCCGGCGGCAACGACACCGTCGATCTCGGCGACCCAGTCGACGGGATCGACGAGAATGCGCTGCGCGAGGCTGCGCGCCACCTCCACGTCGAGCCCACAGCGAGCAGCCCAGGCCGAGACGAGTTCGACTGCGTCGTTCAGTGCGGGGTGGTGGAAGCCGATCTCGACGGGGAGGATTTCGAAGACGGGGGCGAACACTGCGCCGCCACGCTTCTTCGAATCACGCTCACGCTCTTCGGACGCGGCGATCTGCTCGGCGCGCTCCTGGACGCGGGCGATCTGTGCCGGCGGGCCTGCGAGTACGACGCGGCGACGGCCGTTGCGGATGGCAAGCACAGCGGAACGCTCCGGTGCGCCGTCGATGGCAAGTTCGTCGACGATGGCCTGGAGTCGCTCGGGTTCGACGTTCGAGACCGAGACCATGGGCGCGCGGTCGGCCGAGCCGAGGATCCCGCGGCGACGTCCGACGAGTCCGGCCGCAGCGCCGATCAGCTGTGCGACGGCCAGGAGGCTGGCGTCTTCTCCGCCGTGGCTCTTGACCGACTCGGCCGCGATGAGTCCCTGCGAGTGTCCGATGACGGTGACCGGGGGCACCTCCGCGGGATCGAGTCCCTGAAGCTTCAACGCGCGCAACGCCGCGACCTGAGTCAGGAAGACGCCGGGTAGCGACACGGCGGCGGAAGTGAGTGCTGCCTCGGACGGGCCGAACGAGCCTGCGCCGTCGACGTCGTCGGCGAGGTCCTGCTCGAGCACCCAACCGATGGGATCGAAGCCGACCGAGCGGACGACGAGCAGGTCGGAGGCGACGGGGGCCAGGATGGCCGCCGATTCGTTGACCAGGTCCGTCAGCTCGGGCTCGAGGGCGGAGTCACGTGCGAGCTCCTCGAGGGAGCTCAGCCATGGCGATCCCTGTCCGCCGAACGCAAGCGCGTACGGCTCACCGGCCGCGAACCGGTCTGCGAGGGTACGAGAACCGCCACCGCTCTTGGGGGATCGTCCCGCGCCCTGTCCGTGTGATGGTGTGCTCTCGTTGATCGTCAAGGTGCAAATTTCCTCTCGTGAGCAACTCGGGGGTCCAAGGTTGCTTCGTCGGTGGCGTCCGTCATCGGCGCCGAGGGGCGAAGTCGAGGAGCCCATCCGTCGCCGGCAGCGAGGTGGCTCTATCCGCGTGCCACAAGGTTGACACAAAATCATGAGGAAATCCTCACGTTTCGTTTGACGTCCAAGCGCTACCCGCCAGTACGTACCTGAACTGGACTTTTCGTACCGATCGTCCAACTCGCCAGTAACAAACATCGCTGCAGGCAGTGGCCGTATTGCGCTCGACTGAACATGAGGATTTCCTCGCATTTATCGTTATCATTCTGTTATGTGAAGCTGGCCACATCCGAAGTTCGGCCGTCCGAAACGTGTCGGTGGCGCGCAGTACCTTCCGCACACACCGCGAAACCGGCACATCGAGCATGGGGGGAATTCATGTATTCGCCAGTCACACATATCTTTTCGCAGCACGATCGGGACGCGATCGCTCGGCACATCGAAGCCACTGCAGCACAGGACTATTCACCGTTCTGGACTTCAGGATGGCCGAGTGAGATCGAAGCTGCGCTACTCGACGCCGTCTTCACCGCGCGTGCCACCTACGGCGGCACCAACACCGGCGTACGACGCGTCATCTCGCGGTGGCGCGCCTATCGCAGCACCGATCACCCCGATGACCTCGCGGCACTCGCGTCCTTCACCGACCGCCCGGACGCCCTTGCGGAGATACTCGGCAACCGCCAGCGAGTGGCAGGTAACTCCACCACCAAGGCAGAGGCAGTGGCGAAGTGCGCTGCCGTCCTGGTCGGGTGCGGGGTTCGGGCCGCGGACCAATTGTTCGACGCCGACGATCAGCGCGAGGCTTTTACCGCCATCGCCGGGGTCGGGCCGAAGACCTGGGAATGTGCCCTCTTCCTCGTCGGGCGACGCACACTCGATGCGCTTCTTCATTTCGTTGCGTTCGCCTCGGACGCGGTCGGTCGCCGAGTGGAGGGAGAACTCGCCGAGCACTTCCTCCAACTCACGGCAGAGTCGATGGGCGCCCCGCACGCAGCCCTGGAACACGCGGTCTGGCGCTATCAGCGGCGTATCGGTCCGGCCGCTCCTCTGCCTTCACTGAGCGAAGCCGGGTAAGCCTGTCAGTGTGGCTGCGCTCGCTCGACGAGCGCCGCCACACCGTCGAGAATGCGCTCGACGCCGAATTGGTACTCGTGTACCGGATCGCTCGCCGCGTCATACGACTCGGATGCAGCAGTTCCCACCCGTGACGACACCGGATACTTGTTGCGATCCATGACCTGCTCCAGAACCGGCGCCGTCGCTTCCCACCATTGAACGTCGGTCATGCCCGACTCCTCGCGAACCCGATTGAAGCGGGCGAGCGCGCGAGCCGTGCCTGCGACGTGCGTCAGAACCAACGTCAGCACCGAATCCATCTCGACGTCCGTCAATCCGATCCCGTCGATGACCCTGAGCTCGGACTCGTACTTGTCGTTGGTGTGTGGGCCGAGCACCGCGCGTGCTCCCTGGGCGTCGAGGAGCCACGGGTGCGTGCGGTAGAGCTGCCAGTTCCGCTCCGCGACGAAACGCAGTCCCTGTTGCCATCCAGTCGTCGACGCCGTCGGCTCGTCGATCCCCGAGTACAGCGATCCCAGCGCACTATCGGTCATCAGATCGGTCAGGTCGGTCCGCCCCGGCACGTGGGTGTACAGCGACATGGCGCCGACGCCGAGCCGGTCCGCCACCCTGCGCATCGACACCGCGTCGAGGCCCTCGGCGTCGGCGATCTCGATGGCTGCCCGCACGATCGAATCCACACTCAGCCCGGTGCGGCTCGGCTTCTCGCCCACGCGCCAAAGCAGGCCGAGAGTGCGCGCCGGGTCGAACTGTGTGTCCTTCTTGCTCGCCACGCCTCGCACAGTACGCCGTACTGTGCGCCGTCCTGTGCGCCCCTGATCGCTTGAATGGTCCATTCATACGATCAGATAGCGTCGCAGTCACATTCAAGCGGTCATGCCACGCGTGCAATCGAGCGCCGACGGCGTTGTAGACTTTCCCGAGCACTCGCGCGAGTGGCGGAATTGGCAGACGCGCTGGATTTAGGTTCCAGTGTCTCAGGACGTGGGGGTTCAAGTCCCCCCTCGCGCACACACTCCTCAGATCTGTGCAGCTCTCAGTACGCCAGATCGCGGCGTCGGCAGCCGGCGACGGCAATGCCTGTCAAACCGGCCACCACCGCCAGCAGGAAGAGACCCTGCCCGAGATCGAATGACTCGAGTGGCACCGACGCGGTGTAGCGCCAGGGCGAGGCGCTATCGAACCACTCGGGTAGGTCGAACGCGTCGGCGAACATCACTGCGACCACCACGTAGCCGAAATAGAGCCACGACACTGCGGCTGCCCGACGCGCAACGCCGACGACCACGGCTGTGACCGCCACGATCACCCACACCGCCGGGACGTACGCCAGCGCGGAAGCTGCCAGGCGCACAGCCTGCAGCGGATCACCGACCGTCACGCCGTAGGCCAGACCGTCGCCGAACCCGCCGACAACCAGTACCAGCGCACTTCCTGCCATCGCTACAACGAGGTACCCAGTGAGCCAACGCACGCGTCCGACCGGCGCTGCCAGGATCATTTCCGCCCGTCCGGAGGTCTCCTCGGACCGAGCACGCAACACACAGCTCACCCCACATGCGGCGGCCAACAGCGCGATGATCGACAGTGTGAGCGAGTGATACGAGTCGACGGCGTCGCTCGCGTCCGGCAGATAGGTGGCGATTTCGGGATTGTCCGCCAGAAATTGTTCGATGCTGTCCGCGAAGGATCCGTAGGCGCTACCGAGCACGAAAACCCCGATACACCAACCAATTACAGATGTGCGCTGCACACGCCACACCAGCCCGACCGGCGAGCTGAGCATGCGTGAAGCCGTTCCGCGGCCCGGCCGGTACCGAAAGACCCCAGCGCCGAAATCTCGTCGCTCGGCAAGCACGAACGCGGCAGCGATGAGTGCCGCCGACATCACGACGAACAACAACAGCGGCCACCAGCGATCGTCCACGAAGGGATAGGTGCGTTGTCCCCACCCGATCGGCGAGGCCCAGGCCACTGCGTCGTTGCCCACATCACCGACCGCGCGCAGGATGTACGCCAGTGCGATCAGTGCACTGACGGCTGCGTAGACGCCGCGGGGATTCTGGTACATCTGTGCGGCGACGGTTGTGGCTGAGGCGACAGTCATACCGAAGCCCGCGATCGCCAGTCCGAACAGAACCGAGCCTTCGATTGCCAGCCCGGTCACGACGGATGTGACTACCAGGACCACCGCGACTGCGGTGTTCGCGAGCACGGCGATACCGAGAGCAGCGAGTACAGGAGCGCGGCGCCCTACCCGCATCGACCTGATCAACTCGGTTCGTCCGGCTTCTTCGTCGGATCGCGTGTTCCTACCGACCAAGAACATGTTCATCAATGCGACGACAATGGCGAGATAGGCGAAGATCTCGAAGAGCACCTCGCCTCCGATGGTCTCCAAGAGTCGAGTCGGACCGCCCATCGCCACCAGCGCCGCGTTTGCACTCATGGTGGACCGCAGCTGGGCCAGTTTCTCGGGCGAATCGTAGAAGTTCTGACTGCTCGTGGATTGCAGCGCCATCAGGGCGGCCATCCCTGCCAACCACCAAGGCAGTATCCAACGCTCCCGACGCAACGAGAAGCGCACCAGTGTGGTGGCGCCCGCTGTGCGAGGGAAATCCGTCTCGATACTCAACTTATTTCCCCGCCACTGAGTACGTATCCACTTCGTAGTGGCGCAGAAAGATATCTTCCAAGCTCGGCCTACTGCTGTTCATCGCGACAACACCGAGAT
>NZ_LVCV01000458.1 GCF_001647195.1 Rhodococcus sp. EPR-157
CAGCTCGCGCACTCCTGGCGTCGCCGCAAGAGCAGCGGTGGGGCGCACGGTCTCGACCGTGATCGACGTCGTGTTCAGATGCCTCAAGTCGGCGAGAGACCCGCTCTCCACCGTACGACCGTGACGAACGATACTGACTCGATCGCACAGCGCCTCGACCTCGGCGAGCAGGTGACTGGACAACAGGACCGTGCGTCCCTCGCTCACCAGCTCGTGAACACACCGTTGAAACTCCGCTTCCTTCAGCGGATCCAGACCCGCTGTCGGTTCATCGAACAGGAACAGTTCCGCGTCCGATGCCAGTGCGGCAACCAGTGCCACCTTTTGCCGATTCCCCTTGGAATAGGCGCGAGACTTCACAGTCGGGTCGAGTTCGAATCGTTCGAGCATCTCGGCGCGTCGAGCCGAGTTCACACCGCCGCGCAGTCTCGCCAGCAGATCGATGGTCTCGCCACCGGTGATACCGGGCCACAGGGTGACCTCGCCAGGCACGTAAGCGAGCCTGGCGTGCGCGGCGACCGCGTCCGTCCATGGATCCAAGCCGAGCACCCGGACCGTGCCGGCATCTGCTCGAAGCATCCCGAGCAGGATACGAATCGTCGTCGTTTTCCCCGCTCCGTTCGGCCCGAGGAACCCGTGCACCTCACCAGCGTTCACCGTCAAGTCGAGTTGGTCGAGCGCGACTGTGTTCCCGAAAGACTTCGTCAGCCCGGAGATGGCAATCACAGCGTCGTCGGTCATCATTCGATCGTGGCCCACGGCACGGCCCTGCCGGCAGGGCCGAAAGTCCCTGCGATGCACCTCTGTCACCGTCGGTGAACTGGCGTCCGCTAGAGCTCCTGGCGGTGGGCGAGGTACTTGCGGACGGTGGTGACGATGTCGTTGGCACAGACGAGAATCACAGCGATGGCACCGATACCTATCCCGATGTCGAGTGCCGTACCGAGATTGTCGGCGTTACCTCCATAACGGCTGGCGATGAAGTCCGCCGAGAAATACGGCCGGTTCACCAGGACGGCGACGGCTGTGGCAACGGCGAGCAGGTCTGCGGCAATGGACATCACCGTGACCGGCAGCGTCCAGGCACGCACGATCAATTGCGCACCTGCCACACACACCCACAACGCAGCAACCACGACTACCGCGGGCAACAACCGCTCGACCACATCGACATCGAGTCCCTCCGCGGTTTCAGCGAGAAACGACGGTGCCAGCGCCGGGAAGAAGCACAGCGAAACGACCAGCAAGGCGACGGCGAACACAAGATCGGCGATCGCGTCACCGAGGGCGATCTCGTGCCCGTGCGGAACCGGCGGGAGATCATCAGGATCCCAATCGTGTAGCACCGCATCCGGGGCGAAACGCTCGATGACCGCGAAGACTACGGTGACCCAGAAGGCGGCGTACGCAGCGCCCGCGAAGGCCGATGTGAGACCCTCTTCGACAATTCTGCCGATTGTCGGCGTCGTCTCGTTGTCGACCAGGATGGGCAGCAGACTCACCCCTCCGAAGACGATCGCCATCACACGGACAGCAGGCCACAGAACACGCACGTACGTGTCGTAGAAGCGCGGCCCGATGAGCCGACGCGGCGCTCCGCGGAGTCGGCGCGCCTGATCTTCCGGTGGACCGAACTCGGTGAGGACCTCGCGTGTGGGGCGCCCGTAGGATTCGTTTCGGACCCGCTCCCGCAGCTCTTTGTCAGCCTGGTCACGGCGAGACCTCGGTAGATGCACGAGCACACCGTGGACGTAGCGGTCGACCAGGTCATTGTCGGACAGCGTGTCGGTCATCGTCACTCCCGCAACCATTCGATGGAACTTCCCGCAACCAGTCGATCAACCCGCCGGATCAGGCGTGAGAGCCGTTGGTCCTCGCCATGTGGGCCATCCGGACCACTCGGAACTGTCGGGGCTCCGAACCGAACTACCAGAGGTAGTAGAGACTCGGGTACCTTCGGGGGGTGGCTAAATCCCGCTCGCACCATCGTCCGGCGCTCATCGCGCTGGTCCTCGTGTCTGCGGTGGCATGCCTGGCACTCGGTTGGTGGCAGTGGGAACGTTTCGAAGCCGTCGGTGGAGACGGCCAGAATCTTGGTTACGCCTTTCAGTGGCCGTTGTTCGCGGCGTTCGTGATCTACGCCTACCGCAAGTTCGTCCAGCTCGAAGGCGACGCCGAAGCGTCGGAGGCGAACGGCGACGAGCCTGCTGACGAGACGGTCCGCGAAATCCCCGCCGATCTCTTGCCGAAGCGCCCCGTCTACGCCGATACAGACGACCTGGACGACGTCGAGGCCCGCCAACTTCTCGAATACAACAGCTACCTCGCCGAGCTCGATCGCTCCCGCGAGTGAAGACAGGAGCATCACACGTGAGCACTGCTGCGCAGAAGCCCATGACGACCGATCGCAAGAAGAAGATCGGATCGGCGCTGCTGCGGTACCGGGTACTGGCATATGTCACCGGCATCTGGCTTCTCGTGCTGACGGGCGAAATGGTCGCCAAGTACATCTTCAAGGTCGAGAACGTTCCCAGCTGGATCGCCGTCGTGCACGGGTGGGTCTATCTTGTGTATCTGATCTTGACGGTCGATCTCGCAATCAAAGTTCGCTGGCCGGCGGGGCGCACGATCGGAACCCTGCTCGCAGGCACCATCCCGTTTCTGTCGTTCTTCGTCGAGCACTGGCGCACCGCGCAGGTCAAGCGCGACTTCGGCGTCTAGTTCCTCAGCACGTCACAGCGTCGAGGTCGCCGTCGGCAAGGGCGTCGAAGACCAGTTGCTGCGCGAGAAGATCGTACGAGATCCCGGTGTGCTCTACCGTGTTCGCCGGGCACAGATCCTGAATCACCACGTTGCGGGCACCCGGACCCGTCAGTAGCGACGCTTGGTACGGCACCACCTGGTCGTAGCGGGTCACGATGACCGTGTACTCCACGCCCGGCACAGTGTCGACCGGCGAATTCAGCTCCGCCAGAGCATCGTCGACGGGTGGCCCCGGCGTCGGGTAGTTGGGCGGCGACAGGGCCACGATCTTCGATACCCGATCCGCCCCGCCGAGGTACTCGACGTAATACCGCGGCACAGTCCCACCCTTGGAATGGCCGACGATCGAGACTTTCGATGCGCCCGTCGCCGCCGATACCGCGTCGACGAATGTCGACAGCTCAGCGGCGCTGTCCGCGATAGAACCGAGTCCGCCGAACGGAATACCTTCGGGAGCACCGTAATCGAGAGCGAATACGCAGTAGCCTTCGTCCACGAGCTTGGGTGCCAGGGAAGCCCAGTTGTCGTAGGCGTTCTCCAGGAATCCGTGCACGAGCACGACAGGTTCTGGATGTTCGGCGGACGGCGTGCACTCGAAGTCGTTGACGCCCAGCGGCTCCGCACCCGGGTGCACTATCGAATACAGCACCGCCTCGGGGAACGATTCCGCCGGCGGCGCGGCATGCGCCGCACCGCCGGACGCAAGCGCCAACGCCCCCACCAATCCTGCAACAACGACCGTTCGATGCACGGCCACCAGTGTCCTACGAACTCAGTGCGCGCAGTGCCGGAATCAGCAATCCGAGCGCACGGCCACGGTGCGATGCTGCATCCTTCTCTTCAGGGCTGAGTTCGGCGGCGGATCGACTCTCCCCTTGCGGAACGAACACAGGATCGTATCCGAAACCATTCTCTCCCAACGGGCTACGCGCAATCGATCCGCGCCACTCGCCCCGAACGACGCTGTCCGAGCCGCCGGGAATGGCCAGTGCGCAGGCAGACACGAACCCCGCTCCCCTGCGCTCGTCCGGCACATCGCCGAGCTGAGCAAGCAACAGTGCCGTGTTGGCGTCGTCCTGCCCGTGCACGCCCGACCATCTGGCCGACAGCACACCCGGCATTCCGTTCAGCGCGTCGACTTCGAGACCCGAGTCGTCGGCGACACAGGGCAAGCCGGTCGCCGCTGCGCCATCTCGCGCCTTCGCCAGCGCGTTTTCCTCGAACGTCGCGCCTGTCTCGGGCGCTTCGGGGAACTCGGGTACCTCGTTCAGGCCTACCAGTTCGATCCCGGATATTCCTGCCGCGTCCAGGACCCGTCGCAGTTCACGGAGCTTCTTGGCGTTGCGGCTCGCGACGAGCAACCTCGTCTCAGCCACCGAACTTCTTCTTCGGCGATCCGGCCGGCGCAGGTTCGGGCAGTACGCCCGGATACGGCTCCGCAAGAGCGGCTTTCTGAACCTCGAACAACTTCTCGATGCCCTCGAGCGCGGAATCGAGCAACTTGTCCAGCGTGGAACGCGGGAAAGTTGCACCCTCTCCGGTTCCCTGGATTTCGACCAGAGTGCCGGTATCGGTGGCCACGACGTTCATGTCGACCTCCGCACGCGAATCCTCCTCGTACGGGAGGTCGAGCCGGACCCTGCCGTCGACGACGCCGACGCTGACCGCGGCGATCGCGCACGAGATCGGCTGCGGATCCGCCAGTCGACCGGCTGCGCGCAGGTAGGTGACCGCGTCGGACAACGCGACGAACGCTCCGGTGACGGCTGCCGTTCGGGTGCCGCCGTCGGCCTGCAGAACGTCGCAGTCGAGCGCGATGGTGTTCTCACCGATCGCAGCGAGGTCGATGCACGCGCGGAGCGATCGCCCGATCAGTCGGGAAATCTCCTGGGTGCGTCCGCCGACTTTGCCCTTGACGGACTCGCGTCCGCTGCGGGTGTGCGTCGCGGCGGGGAGCATCGCGTACTCGGCGGTGAGCCAGCCGAGGCCGGATCCCTTGCGCCAGCGCGGAACACCCTCCTCGACGCTCGCCGTGCACATCACGCGGGTGTTGCCGAACTCGACCAGCACCGAGCCGGCCGGGTTGCTGGTGAATCCGCGGGTGATCTTGATCGGGCGGAGTTCGTCGTCCGCTCTTCCATCTTCTCGTCTCGACACGCGGCCAGCCTATCGCGCGGCTATACCGTGAAGACATCCCCGGGCGACACCGCGTGCACCGGTCCGCTGAATTCGGCTTTGGCCTCCGCGATGACATCTTCCCTCGACGTCCACGGCGGGATATGCGTCAACAACAGCTCGCCGACGCCTGCGTCGCGAGCCAGTTGTCCCGCCTCGGTGCCCGACAGGTGAACTCCGACGGGCCGATCGGGACTGTGCGTCCACGAGGCCTCGGACAGCAGAACATCTGCCCCGTGCGCGATGTCGCGCACTGCCTGACACATGCCTGTATCGCCGGTGTAGGCGAAGATCTTGCCCGCCCCCGTCGTAACCCGCATTCCGTAGGACTCGGGTGGGTGATAGACCTGCCGCGCTTGCACAGTCAGTTGCCCGTGCTGGATCGTTCGGCCGTCCGCCCACCGCCGCAGGTCCAGCGTGTCGGACATGTCGTCGATCTGACCACCGCACTCCGCCGACGCGACGCCGAGGCGGAACGCTGTGTCCTTCGGCCCGTAGACCAGCGCGCGACCTTCTGGTGGATTGGGGTGATACCTCCTCCACACGAGCAGTCCCGGAACGTCCAGGCAATGATCGGCGTGCAGATGCGAGAGGAACACACTCACGTCCCCGGGATCTGCGTAGCGTTGCAGCGCGCCGAGTACACCGGGCCCGAAGTCCAGCACCACCGGTGAAGTCCCCGGTTCATCGAGCAGGTAACCCGACGCGGGAGAATCGGGCCCGGACACACTGCCCGAACATCCCAGGACGGTAATACGCATACGGGTCATGCTGCCACGTCATCCCCCGACGCCGAAACGCATCGGCAGTTTTCACGCAGCGGCACCGAACCGGGCCACGTCACAATTGCGACACCTCACAGCTGCGAGGTGCCGACCGACTGCTGGTTGCGCGCCTCGCGAGCGTCGGCCGACAGCGCCCACGCCGCGACGACACCACCGACAGCTCCGAACAGGTGCCCTTGCCACGACACCCCGGGGGTGCTGGGGAGCACTCCCCACAAGGCACTTCCGTAGAGCAAGAACACGACGACGCCGATGGCGAGTTGGCCCAGGTTGCGAGTGAAGAAACCGCGCACGAGCAGGTACGCGAGGAATCCGAAGACCAGGCTCGACGCGCCGATGTGGTTGGAGTTGCCGCCCCCGATCAGCCACGTCCCGACGCCGGCGACGATCCAGATGATGCCCGTCGCCGCGAGCCCTCGGCCGATACCGGACAGCAGAACGAGGAACCCGAGGACGAGCAGCGGGACGCTGTTGGCAGCAAGGTGCGCCCAGTCGTCGTGCAGCATCGGCGCGAACAGAATCCCCCACAGCCCGTCGCTGGTGCGCGGGTTGATTCCGGCCGTCTCGACCCGACTTCCCGAGGCCACATCGATGATCTCGACGACCCATAGAAACAGGACGAAGCCGCCGGTGTACATCGCGGCCGACTGCCACAAAGCTCGCTTGGGAGTCGGGGCAGGTAGATACGGGTTCGCGCTCATCGAAGACGACACCTTTCGTCTGGTCGATCTGTCCTCTTCGAGAATACCGCCGCTCAGGATTCGAACGCGGACGGAAATATCTGGCGATACGTCGGAATCCCGGCCACCGACGTCGCGTCGAGCAGCGCACGCACGATTGCCCGCTCGACGACGTTTGCCGCCACCGCAGCCAAGGCGTCGAGAACCGCCAGATCTCGTGCGAATGCCTTCGGCATCGACGTCTCGGTCACGACGGAACGTGTACCCGTCGACAGGGCGAAAATCGTGTCTCCGTCGAGCGGCGAGTGTGCGGGTCTGATCGCTCTGGCCAATCCGTCGTGGCCGGCTATAGCGAGTCGCTTGCATGAGCCCGGCGAGAGGTCGACGTCGGTGGCGACGACTCCGATCGTCGTGTTCAGCGCCGTTCCCTTCGGTTCCAGTGCATTGGCGTTCCACAGTTCGTGAACGTCGGGCTTACGCATGCCGTAGGCCTGCGGTCCCTCGGATCCGACGCCCCACGGCAACCCGGTGCGGGGATCGAAAATGGATCCGACGGGGTTGGTGACGATCAACGCACCGACGGTGACGCCGTCGGCGGGGCCGCCCTCGATCACGGTGCTCGCCGTTCCCACGCCGCCCTTGAGCACTCCTGCGCGCGCACCGACACCCGCGCCGACCGAGCCTGTCTCGAACTCTGCCGCAGCCGCTGCGGCCGCAAGGTAACCGAATTCTGCGGTGGGACGCACTCCCCACTCACCCACGGGTAGGTCGAAGATGACGGCGGCGGGGACGATCGGAACCACCTGATCCGGGCTCCCCATCGCGATCCCGTGTCCGTGCTCTGCCAACCACTGCATGACACCGTCCGCTGCGGCAAGGCCGTAGGCACTCCCGCCACTGAGCAATAGTGCGTTGATCTGCTGCACCGAGTTGCTCGGATCCAGAAGGTCGGTTTCCCTGGTGCCCGGCCCACCGCCGCGGACGTCGACCGCAGCCACAGCGCCACCGAGGGTTCGTACCACCGTGCACCCGGTCGCCGCACCCGAGCCCATCTCGGCGTTGGGGTCGATGTCGTGGTGATGCCCCACCAACAAGCCGCTCACGTCTGTCAATGAATCGCGAGAACCGGACACGGGGCGACGCTCCTACGGAGTAAGGACCTGCACGAGGGAATCCTGCATCCAGGTGAGCCAGTGGTACACATCGAGGTGCGGAGCTCGTGGATCCCCCTCGTCGAGAACATCCGGGGTGTCCGCGTCGATACCCAGTGTCGTTCCGAGGGCCAATCGTACGTCGTTCAGGCCCATCAGCCTGGCTACTGCTTGCTCGGGAGTCAGGGCGATCTTGCCACCCGAGGCCGGAAGGGTGTCCAACATGACGCGGCTCGACCGAACCTTCTCGTCGATAATCTCGGGCTCGTGCAACCCCCGCAGCGCGCCGTTCAGATTCGCGGTATCGGCGTCGTCCGACGGTTCGTGGCGGTGAAAGTCCGGCAGCAGCCTCGCCAGCGCTGCGTCCTCCGGTGGCGTGCTGTGACCGGTGCGGAGTCCTGTCATGGCAGCGAGTTCATCGGTGGGAGCACCTGCGGCTCGGTCCCTGAGCAGTCCGACCACCGGCTCGACGAGCGACCGCAGCACCGTCGCTTCACGCGCATCCATTTCCGAGCGAATCTTGACTCCGCTGAGTGAGTTCTTTCTGCTCCACGTGCGCACGGCTCGGTTTTCCTTCGTGTCGGAGACGGTCGAAACTGCTTGACGCTGGCGACTATTTGTCCTGCTGCATGGTCGCCCACAGACCGGCCGCGTGGAGTCTGCGCACGTCGTTCTCCATGGTGTCGCGTTCACCGCTGGACACGACCGCCTTGCCCTCGGAGTGCACCTGCATCATCAGCTCGGTGGCCTTGGCTTTGCTGTAGCCGAACAGCTTCTGGAACACGAAGGTCACGTAATGCATCAGGTTGACCGGGTCGTCCCAGACGATGGTCACCCAGGGAACGTCATGAGCCTCCTCGGTCGCCTCGACAGTGTCTTGCTCGGGCACGGCCTGCGGGGAAGCAGCCAGGGTCGGCGACTCGGCAACTACTCCCACCATCTCGTCAGCCGTCGATGAAGCCATGTGGACAGGGTACGACGACCGGGGCAAGGTGCGCACCGTCACCCCCGCGCCTCGTAGTGTTGATCATGTGCCTACCGACTCTGATACCGGACCGCATGTGACGGACACATTCCGGAGCGCCGCCCTGTTCACCGATCAGTACGAATTCACGATGTTGTCGGCAGCCTTGGCCGACGGCTCGGCAAACATTCCGTGCAGCTTCGAAGTGTTCGCACGCCGACTTCCGAACGGGCGACGCTACGGTGTCGTCGCCGGCACAGCGCGCCTTCTCGAAGCGCTCACTCGGTTCCGTTTCGGTCAGGACGAACTCGATACCGTGTCGGCGTTCCTGGATTCATCCACCGTGGAGTGGCTGAGGAACTATCGGTTCACGGGCGACATCGACGGGTACCGCGAGGGAGATCTCTACTTCCCCGGCTCGCCCGTGCTGTCCGTGCGAGGGACGTTCGCCGAATGCGTCGTGTTGGAAACGTTGGCGCTCTCCATCCTCAATCACGACAGCGCGATCGCCTCCGCTGCCGCACGAATGTCCAACGCGGCAGGCTCGCGTCCGATCATCGAGATGGGATCGCGACGGACCCACGAGGAGGCGGCGGTCGCGTCGTCGCGGGCCGCGTACATCGCCGGCTTCTCCGCGACGTCGAATCTGGAGGCCGTGCGTCGGCACGGCGTACCCGGCGCCGGCACCTCGGCCCACGCGTTCACCCTGCTGTACACCGGCGAGGCGGGACCGGACGAGAAAGCCGCGTTCGCCGCCCAGGTCCGTGCGCTCGGCGTGTCGACGACGCTGCTGGTCGACACCTACGACATCGCGCAGGGTGTCGCCAACGCGATCGAGGTAGCCGGTCCCGAACTCGGTGGGGTTCGCCTCGACTCCGGCGACCTCGGCGTGCTCGCCCGGCAGGTCCGGCAGCAACTCGACGATCTCGGAGCAACCGGCACCCGAATCGTCGTATCGGGAGATCTCGACGAGTATGCCATCGCAGCACTGCGCGCCGAACCCGTCGACTCCTACGGCGTCGGCACCTCGCTGGTGACCGGATCCGGGGCTCCCACCGCAGGAATGGTCTACAAGCTCGTGACCGTGGACGGGCGTCCGGTCGCCAAGCGCAGCAGTCACAAGGAATCGCGTGGCGGTTCCAAAGCAGCGGTTCGCACCAGCCGCGCCTCCGGGACGATCGTCGAGGAAATCGTGTACCCGCTCGGCAGCAGTCCCCGTGTCGACGACGGTCTTGTCGCGACCGAATTGAGTGTCCCTCTCGTGCGTGGCGGCGAGCAGGTCGACGGTGCGCCCACGCTCGACGATTCGCGCACGCTGCTGGCGGAGCGGCTCGTCTCGCTTCCGTGGGAAGGCCTGAAGCTCTCGCGGGGAGAGCCCGCGATTCCGACTCGGTTCCTCTGATCGCCGCCGCTGGGGCTCCGCCCCAGTGGCACGCTTGGGTGTACCTGGGTGCACTTAACTGCGCCACTGGGGGCGGAGCCGCCTCCCCCGGTGTCGGTCGAGAAATTCGTCGGCGACAAGCAGTAGTCTTCTCCGGTGCCGAAGACCGAACTGCCGACCGTGCCTGCCCTGCTGAAGGTCGCGGTCAACGCACTCGGAGGCAAGGAACGCAGCAACCAGCTGACGATGGCATCGGCCGTTGCGCATTCGATCGACACCGGAGAGCATCTCGCCGTGCAGGCAGGCACCGGCACCGGTAAGTCCCTGGCGTATCTCGTTCCCAGCATCAGGCACGCCGTCGAGTCCGGACGCACCGTCGTGGTTTCCACCGCGACTATCGCGCTGCAGCGCCAGCTCGTCGACCGGGATCTTCCCCGCCTCGCCGACGCCCTGACCGGAGCCATCGGGCGGCGGCCCAAGTTCGCAATCCTCAAGGGCCGCAACAACTACCTCTGCATGAACAAGATCCACACCGGCGCCTCGGAGGAATCACCAGACGCCGAACTGTTCGATGCCTTCGCCATCTCCCGCCTCGGCCGCGAGGTGGTGCGGCTGACCAAGTGGTCCTCCGAAACCGAGACCGGTGACCGCGACGACGTCGTTCCCGGCGTCAGCGACCAAGCCTGGCGACAAGTGAGCGTCACCGCTCGCGAATGCCTCGGTAAGTCGCGCTGCCCGGTAGGCGAGGATTGCTTCGCCGAACGTGCACGGACCGAAGCCGCACAGGTCGACGTCGTCGTCACCAACCACGCACTCCTGGCGATCGACGCGATCACCGGAATCCAGATCCTGCCCGAGCACGACGTCGTCGTCATCGACGAAGCCCATGAACTAGTCGATCGCGTCACCGGCGTCGCCACCTCCGAGCTGTCCGCTGCCACCATCACCGCGGCTGCACGCCGATGCAGCAAGCTGATCGAGGAAGAAATCGTCGACTCACTCGACGGCGCTGCCGAGAACTGGGGAGCCGTACTCGACGACCTGCCTGCTGGGCGCTGGGCGACCCTACCCGACGATGTAGCGCCTGCGCTGGCCTCCATCAGGGACTCCGCCTGGTCTGTCCGCACCGCGATCGGACCGACTCAGCGGGGGCCGGCAACGCTCGACCCCGAGGCCGCGGCGGCCCGCAACGCCGCGCTCGTCGCCGTCGACGAGGTACACGACAGCGCTGTGCGAGTCCTCACGGCCTTCGACGAACCGGATCCGGCCAAGCGCAAAGACGTCGTGTGGCACGCCGTCGACGACATTCGCGGGTCGGTCAAGCGAACCGTGCGCATGGCTCCCCTGTCGGTCGGCGGACTGTTGCGCTCGCGCCTGTTCGCGGAAGCAACGGTCGTGCTGACCTCCGCGACCTTGACGGTCGGCGGGTCGTTCGACGGTCTGGCAATCAACTGGGGTCTGCCCGCCGAGAACTCCAGCCGCAGTGACACCGCGATGGCAACCGGCGTCGAGCCGCCGTCGGATACTGCCTCCATTCGCTGGAATTCGCTGGACGTCGGTTCGCCGTTCGACCACGCCAAAGCAGGCATCCTCTATGTCGCCAAACATCTTCCAGCCCCCGGCCGCGACGGATTGTCTCCGCTCTACCTCGACGAGATCGAGAAGTTGGTCAGCGCCGCGGGCGGACGGACGCTCGGATTGTTCTCGTCCATGCGCGCCGCCAAGGCCGCCGCAGAAGAGATGCGTGAACGCCTCGACACGCCGGTGCTGTGCCAGGGAGACGATGCCACCGGCGCCCTCGTCGACAAGTTCGCCGCCGACGAGGCAACGTCACTGTTCGGCACGTTGTCACTGTGGCAGGGCGTCGACGTGCCCGGCCCGTCGCTGAGCTTGGTGATCCTCGACCGGATACCGTTCCCGCGACCCGACGATCCCCTGCTTGTCGCCCGGCAACAAGCAGTCCAGTCACGCGGCGGCAACGGATTTTTGTCCGTGGCCGCCAATCACGCAGCGCTTCTGCTCGCTCAGGGCGTCGGTCGACTACTCCGCAGCGTCGACGATCGCGGAGTCGTCGCCATGCTCGACCCGCGTTTGGCAACGGCACGGTACGGGGGCTACCTGCGGGCATCACTGCCACCGTTCTGGGAAACGTCCGACCCCGAAGTCGTCCGCAAGGCGCTGACCCGCCTCGCCGGCGGTAGCGGCTAACCCCTGCGCACGGCTACGCGTTAGGGGTTCTCACCAGGCCCAATTCGGCGTCCCCTACCAGCAATTCGTGGTGAGGCAGCACCCTGACGGTGTAGCCGACAGCGCCGCTGATGGGCAGGGCCGTATCGGTGACGAACACCTCACCCAACGAATCGGTTCCTGCATGACTCATGGTGACCGTCCGTACATCGGTCAGGTTTTCGTTCTCGTCGACCCGACCGAGGACGGCCTGAACCACCACGTCGCTCGGAGCCAACTCCCCCAGCCGAACGTATGCGCGGAGAGTCAGTTTCGCTCCGATCACCGGCGTGTCCGGCAGCCCTTCGCTGTCCACCTGGACGATCTCGACCGAATGCCACGTACCTTCGACTCGCCGTCGGTACACGGCGACGTCCTTGGCTCCGGCGTATCCGTCGGCGTTCGCGGCCCGCGCCGCTTCCGCGGCCGGCGCATAATAACCGAGCGTGTAGTCACGAACCATCCTCGACGCCAACACTTTCGGGCCGAGGTTCTCCAGAGTGTGGCGTACCATCTCGATCCACCGCGTCGGAACGCCGTCGGTGCGGTCGTAGAACTTCGGCAGCACCGACTGCTCCAACAACTCGTACAGTGCCGCTGCTTCGAGATCGTCCCGACGACTCTCGTCGGTCACCCCGTCCGCGGTCGGTATGGCCCAGCCGTTCTCACCGTCGTACATCTCGTCCCACCACCCGTCACGAATGGACAGGTTGAGGCCTCCGTTGAGTGCCGACTTCATACCGGACGTTCCGCACGCTTCGAGGGGACGCAGCGGATTGTTCAGCCACACATCGCAACCCCAGTACAGGTACCGTGCCATCGACATGTCGTAGTCGGGGAGAAAGACGATGCGGTGTCGGACGTCCGCCTCGTCGGCGAACCGCACGATCTGTTGAATGAGTGCCTTGCCGCCGTCGTCGGCCGGGTGCGACTTCCCCGCAACGACCAATTGGACAGGACGTTCCGGGTCGAGCAACAGCCGCTTGAGCCGCTCGGGCTCGCGCAGCATGAGCGTCAGACGCTTGTAGGTCGGCACGCGCCGAGCGAACCCGACCGTCAACACGTCGGGATCGAAAACTCCAGCAGTCCAGCCGAGCTCGGCTTCGGAGAATCCACGTTCGAGGCTCGAACGTCTAACACGACGCCGAACTTCGCCGACGAGCTGCCCTCGCAGTTCATTTCTGGTGGCCCACAACGTCGCCGCCGGAACCGTGTGCAACTGCTCCCAACCTCGCGCCTCTTCCAGAGCCTGCGCGCCGACCACCTCGTGCGCCAGGTCCATCCACTCCCGAGCTGCCCACGTCGGCGCGTGCACACCGTTGGTCACCGAACCGATCGGTACTTCCGTTGCGTCGAATCCGCGCCAGAGATCGCTGAACATCTCGCGGCTGACGATGCCGTGAAGCTTCGAGACACCGTTTGCACGCTGCCCGAGACGCAGCCCCATGTGCGCCATGTTGAACACGGACCGATCGCCCTCCGCGCCGAGAGCGAGGACTCGTTCCATCGGAAGCCCCGGCAGCAGAGCTGAATCGGAAGATCCGTCGGCGCTACCGAAATAGTGCCGCACGAGGTCGGCAGGGAATCGATCGATGCCGGCCGGAACCGGAGTGTGCGTCGTGAAGACCGTTCCGGACCGCACCGAGGCGAGTGCCGCGTCGAAATCGAGGCCCTGCGTCGTCACCAGTTCGCGAATTCGCTCGGCGCCGAGGAACCCCGCGTGTCCCTCGTTCATGTGGAACACTTCCGGGTCCGGAAGACCGTGCTCATGGGTGTACGCGCGGATTGCCCGGACACCGCCGATGCCGGCCAGGATTTCCTGCTTGATGCGATGGTCCTGATCGCCGCCGTACAGACGATCGGTCACGCCGCGCAACTCGGCGTCGTTGTCGGGAATGTCGGAATCGAGCAGCAGCAACGGTACTCGACCGACCTGCGCAATCCACACGCGCGCGCGAAGCACTCGCGATCCCGGCATCGACACGTGGATGAGCACCGGCGCCCCACCGGAATCGGTCAGCAGTCGAAGCGGCAACCCTTGCGGATCGAGCGACGGGTACCGCTCGGCCTGCCAACCCTCAGCGGTGAGCGATTGCCGAAAATAGCCGGATCGATAGAGCAGCCCGACGCCGATCAGTGGCAACCCGAGGTCGGACGCCGCCTTGAGGTGATCGCCGGCGAGAATTCCGAGCCCACCCGAGTAGTTGGGCAGTACCTCGCTGACGCCGAACTCCATCGAGAAATAGCCGATACCCGCTGGTAGCGAACGCCCGGCTTTCTGCTGAACCTGGTACCACAGCGGACGCGTCAGGTAGTCGCGAAGATCGGCGGCGAGGGCGTCGAGACGTTCGACGAAACCGCTGTCCGCGGCCAGGTACTCCAACCGCCCTGGGGCAACTGCTCCGAGCAGACCGATCGGATCCCACTCGGTTTCTCCCCACAGCAACGGGTCGATTTCCTCGAACAACTGTTGCGTGGGCGAGTGCCACGACCAGCGGAGGTTTGTCGACAGCTCCGCGAGGGCATTCAGCCGCTCGGGCAGGTGGGCTCGGACAGTGAACCGACGCAAAGCTTTCACGGGCCGAACCCTACCCACCCACAGCCCAACGTGCGTCGACTTGCCAATCTCGTCCGACAACGACGCAGCCTCTGTGACTGCACTACGGTTGTAATAGAGCACGCCGACCATCAGTGACCGACCGGCCGCAGTTGCTGCGACCGATCACCGAAGCGAAGAACGGAGCGTGAAGTGACAGGTCGACTCGGTATCGACAATGTCCTTCCAGACACGGCCACCGGAAAGTTCCCCGCGAAAGCAGTGGTGGGCGAAGCATTTCCGGTATCAGCAGACGTATGGCGCGAGGGCCACGACGCTGTAGCCGCGACTCTGGCGGTTCGCGGCCCCGGATTGCACTCGCCTCTGCGCATCACTATGACGCCAGGTGTCGAACCAGACACCTTCGACGCGATTTTCACGCCCACTGCCCCGGGTTACTGGATCTGCCGGATCGAGGCCTGGAGCGACCCGGTGGCGACGTGGCGGCACGCTGTCGAGGCCAAGCTCGGCGTCGGACAGAGCGCCGCCGAGTTGGCCAACGATCTCGAGATCGGTGCGCAGGTATTCGAGCGCGCGGCAGACGGTGTGCCCGACGAACACAAGGGACTGTTGAAGGACGTCGTCGTCGCACTCCGCGACACCAGTCGTCAACTACCCGCTCGGGTGTCGCCGGCGTTCGCACCTGCCGTCGCCGAGCTGCTGCACGAGTATCCGCTGCGTGAACTGATCACCCGCTCCAACGGCATCAACATCTGGGTGGATCGTTCGCGTGCGCTGAACGGTGCGTGGTACGAGTTCTTCCCCAGGTCGACAGGGGGATGGAACGAGGACGGCACGCCGCGTCACGGCACCTTCGCAACGTCCATCGAGCAACTCCCCCGAGTCGCACGCATGGGCTTCGACATCGTGTATCTGCCGCCGATCCACCCGATCGGCACGATCAACCGAAAAGGACCGAACAACACCCTCAGTCCTGGCCCGGAAGACGTGGGGTCCCCGTGGGCAATCGGTTCGAAGGAAGGCGGCCACGACGCCATCCATCCCCGATTGGGGACCGAGGCGGATTTCGTTGCGTTCGTCGACGCCGCGAACGCTCTCGATCTCGAAGTGGCCATCGACCTTGCGCTGCAGGCCGCTCCCGATCATCCGTGGGCAAGCGAACACCCGGAGTGGTTCACAGTTCTCCCGGACGGCACCATCGCGTACGCCGAGAATCCGCCGAAGAAGTATCAGGACATCTATCCGGTCAACTTCGACAACGACCGCCGAGGTATCTACGACGAAGTGCTGCGCATCGTGCGGTACTGGGTCTCGTTGGGCGTCAAGATCTTCCGGGTGGACAACCCGCATACCAAGCCACCGGACTTCTGGCAGTGGCTGATCGCGGAGGTCAAGAAGACCAACCCCGAGGTTCTGTTCCTGGCCGAGGCGTTCACCCGCCCGGCCCGCATGTACGGCCTCGCGATGCGCGGATTTACCCAGTCCTACACGTACTTCACCTGGCGGGTCGCGAAGGAGGAACTTACCGAGTTCGCCGAGGAGCACGCACGTCGAGCGGACGACGCACGGCCCAACCTGTTCGTGAACACTCCGGACATCCTGCACGAGAGCTTGCAGCACGGCGGACCGGGAATGTTCGCATTGCGTGCAGCCCTCGCTGCAACGATGTCACCCACGTGGGGCGTCTACTCGGGCTACGAACTCTACGAGCACCAAGCTGTTCGTCCCGGCAGCGAGGAATACCTGGACTCGGAGAAGTACCAGCTTCGACCACGCGATTTCGAGGGCGCGTTGGCACGCGGAGAATCGCTCGAACCCTGGTTGGCAACGCTGAACTCGGTGCGACGCGCTCATCCCGCGCTCCAACAGTTGCGAAATATTCACTTCCATCACGTGGACAACGACGCGTTGATCGCGTACTCGAAGTTCGATCCGAACACTGGGGACTCCGTTCTGGTGGTGGTCAACCTCGATCCGTTCGGCCCGGAAGAAGGGACGATCTGGCTGGACATGCCTCAGATCGGACTGGACTGGCACGACAGCCTGACTGTCACCGACGAAGTCTCTGGCCAGCAATTCCATTGGGGGCAAGCTAATTTCGTCAAGCTGGAGCCTTGGAAGGCCGTGGCGCACATTCTGTCGCTACCGCCCATCCCCTATCCCGCTCGACTCGAACTGGCATACCGCGGCAACCGGAAGTAAGTGGGAATCAACGTGAGCGAGAATACGATCACACCGAGCAGCAACGACCTCGATCTGTTGGCTCGAGGCAAGCACTACAACCCACACTCGATCCTGGGCGCACACTCCGTCGAGGGCGGGACCGCGATTCGAGCACTCAAGCCCAACGCGGAATCGGTCGTTGCCCGAGTCGGCGGCGTCGACTACCCGCTGACGCACGTGGCACACGGGGTGTTCTCGGCTCTGGTGCCGATCGACGACCTCATGGACTACCGACTGATCGTCACCTGGCCAGGCGGCAACACCACAACCTCCGCCGACGGATACCGTTTCCTCCCGACGCTGGGTGAGCTCGACCTCCACCTCTTCGGCGAGGGACGCCACGAGAGGCTGTGGGACATCCTCGGTGCGCACGAGCAGAACTACACCACGCCCGACGGCGACGTGAGCGGAGTGTCGTTCGCGGTGTGGGCCCCCGCAGCGTCCGGGGTGACCGTCATCGGCGAGTTCGACGGTTGGACCGGGCAGAGCTTTCCGATGCGCGCGCTCGGGTCCACCGGCGTGTGGGAGCTTTTCATCCCCGATATCGGTCCCGGCACGATCTACAAGTACCGCGTCCACGGTTTCGACGGAGTAGCACGCGACAAAGCTGATCCGATGGCATTCGCCACCGCGATTCCTCCCGCCACAGCGTCGGTCGTCTCCAGCACGGAGTTCGAGTGGACCGACGACAACTGGATGGAAGCGCGCGGCGACGTCGAGCCCACTGCGGCACCGATGAGCATCTACGAGGTTCATCTGGCGTCGTGGCGTCCGGGCCTCGACTACCGCGAGGTGGCCAGGCAGCTTGCCGAATACGTGCTCGAGACCGGCTTCACCCACGTCGAACTTATGCCCGTCGCCGAACATCCGTTCGGAGGCTCGTGGGGGTACCAGGTCACCTCGTACTACGCCCCGACCTCCAGATTCGGCAGCCCCGACGACTTCCGCTTCTTCGTCGACCATCTCCACGAGGCCGGCATCGGCGTCATCGTCGACTGGGTTCCCGCGCACTTCCCCAAGGACGAATGGGCGCTGGCCCAGTTCGACGGCGGTCCACTGTACGAGCACGGCGACCCCAAGCGGGGTGAGCAACTCGACTGGGGCACATTGGTTTTCGACTTCGGTCGCCGCGAGGTACGAAACTTCCTCGTTGCCAATGCACTCTTCTGGCTCGACGAGTTCCATATCGACGGCCTCCGCGTCGATGCCGTCGCATCCATGCTCTATCTCGACTACTCACGTCCCGAGGGCGGTTGGACGCCGAACATCTACGGTGGCCGTGAGAATCTCGAAGCGGTGTCGTTCCTGCAGGAGATGAACGCGACGGTTCACAAGAAGTTCCGTGGTGTCGTGACCGTTGCCGAGGAGTCGACGGCATGGCCCGGCGTCACTCGTCCGACCAGTGTCGGTGGGCTCGGCTTCAACATGAAGTGGAACATGGGGTGGATGCACGACACCCTCGGGTTCCTCGGTCGCGATCCGATTCACCGCACTTTCCACCACCACGAGATCACGTTCTCCCTCGTCTACGCGTGGAGCGAGAACTACCTGCTGCCGATCAGCCACGACGAGGTCGTGCACGGCAAGGGAACATTGTGGACTCGGATGCCGGGCGACGATCATCAGAAAGCCGCCGGGATGCGGGGAATGCTTGCGTACATGTGGGCCCACCCTGGCAAGCAGTTGCTGTTCATGGGTCAGGAATTCGGCCAGACGCGCGAGTGGTCCGAGGAGCGCGGGTTGGACTGGTTCCAACTCGACGACAACAACGACAGTGGGCTGCATCGCGGCGTGTTGAACCTCGTCACCGATCTCAACGCTGTCTACCGCGAGCACTCGGCTCTCTGGACACTGGACACTTCTCCCAGCGGCTACTCGTGGATCGACGCCAACGACACCGAGAACAACGTCCTGAGTTTTCTCCGGTACGGATCCGACGGTTCGGTGGT
>NZ_LVCV01000459.1 GCF_001647195.1 Rhodococcus sp. EPR-157
GGATGCAACCTCGTACGGCGGCAGCGGAGTCGGCAATCTCGGAGAAGTGACGGCAACTTCGCACTCATGGCACGGCCGACCGGCGTCTGCGCAGGTCGCGCTGCCCGCCAACGGAGCGATCTGGATCAAACTGGAGCGATAGATGAGTGGCGGTCCTACCCGACGCAGCAGTCGTACGCGGCACGTACTGTGGGTGACAGCCCTCATCGCCACCTCGGCGTTGCTCAGCTCGTGCGCTCAGACCATCGACGGACGCGCGGTCTCGATCTACGACAACCCGTTCACCGTGGCCGGTCTGCCGGTCACGGACGGGCCGAGTGGGCCTCGTCCAGGAGTCAAGAACTCCTCACTCGACGTGCGCAACGCCGAGGGCACCGACTCCGACATCATTGCAACCAACGCCATCGACGACGTTCAGCAGTACTGGACGCAGACGTACCCCGAGTTGTTCGGCGGCCCGTTCACGCCCGTATCGGAGCTCATTTCGTGGGACGCCAGCGAGGACGAAGACGAGGGCATACGGTTCTGCGGGTTCCGTACCGGCGGCGTTCCGAACGCGGCGTACTGCACGAAAGACGACACCATCGGCTGGGATCGGACGATCCTGCTGCCCGCATTGATCGACGCGTTCGGACCGATGGCCGTCGTCATGGTCATCGCACACGAGTACGGCCATTCGGTGCAGCACCAGTCGGGACTCGTCGGCGACGACACTCCGACCATCGTGGCCGAGCAACAGGCCGATTGCTTCGCAGGTGCTTTCATCCGGCACGTCGCGGAAGACAGGTCCCCGCACTTCACCATCAACACCTCCAGCGGCCTCAACGACGTTCTGGCCGCGACGGTCTCCGTTCGAGATGTCGACCCCAACGATCCAGAGTCCGTGCACGGCTCGGCATTCGAACGAGTCACCGCCGTTCAGATCGGATTCACCGACGGAGCATCGGCATGTGTGAACATCGACGAGGACGAGATCGAGTCTCGCCGAGCCGATCTACCCCAGAAGTTCAGCGACGCCGACGACGACGGTGAACTGCCGATCACCACCGAATCACTCGAAGCTTTCGTGCGATCGTTCGAAAGCCTTCTGAAGCTCGACAACCCGCCGACCGTGTCGTACACCGGTAGCGACACCGACTGCCCCGAGGGCACCGCAACCGAGCCGGTCTCGTACTGCAGCACGACCAACACTCTCGGTGTCGACGTCGACGCACTCGCAGAACTCGGCACAGCCGAACGACCTCGACGCGGAGATGTAATCCCGCTCAACGTTTCCGGCGACTACAGCGCGTACGTACTGTTCGCGTCCCGTTACACCCTCGCGGTGCAGAACGCGGCCGGGCAGCCGCTGGACAATCCACAGACCGCACTCCGATCGGCGTGCCTGGCCGGTGTCATCACCGCCGGCCTGAGCTCCGAGAACCCGGAGGCCACCGACCTCGAAGTGTGGCTGTCTCCCGGCGATCTCGACGAAGCTGTGTCAGGACTGCTCAGCGACGGCCTCACCGCGAGCGACATCAACGGTGTGACGCTACCCAGCGGGTTCTCGCGTGTCGACGCGTTCCGCTCGGGTGTGCTGGGCGGACAGGACACCTGCAACGCCCGCTACCGCTAACTCAGTACAGCGCGGACGCCAACTTCCGACGAGCCGCGACCACGATGGGGTCCGCCGGATCGAACAATTCGAACAGCTCGAGCAGACGCGTTCGCAGCTGCGTCCGCTCTTCTCCGGCCGTGCGTTTGACGCCTGCAATGAGTCGAGCGAAGGCTGCTTCTGGGTTCTGTTGCGACAGTTCGACATCGGCGGCTTCGATTTGAGCTGCGACATCTGCCGGTGCTGCATCTGCCTTCGCCACAGCGTCGGCATCCACATTCTGTACACGTGCCAGGAACTTGATCTGCCTCAGCGCGGCCACCGCGTCCGTGTTGGCCGGTTCCGCGTCGATGATCGCCTGATACGCGGCGATTGCCGAGTCGAAGTCGCCCGCGTCGAGCGCTTCCTCAGCGGCGATCAGTCGTGGATCTTCTTCCTCGGGTTCGCTTTCGACCGGTTCGGCTCCGGGAGGTCCAGTGAGCTTTCCTGCAGTCGCCTGCTCGATCGCCTCGATCCACTTACGAAGCTGGTCATCGGACTGCGACCCCTGGAAGTCAGCGAGCGGCTGGCCACCGGCGACAGCAATGACCGTCGGGATGGCTTGGACGCCGAACGCCTGGGCGATCTGCGGGTTGCTGTCGACATCGATGCGGGCGTGAATCCACGTTCCGCCTGCCTCGACTGCCAGCTGGCCGAGCTGGCGAGTGAGCGCGACCGATTGAGGAGAGCGAGCCGACCCGAGATCGACGATGACGGGCACCTGCGACGAACGTCGAAGAACTTCCGCTTCGAATGTGGCAGTTGTCACATCGACGATCGGGGGTAATCCCCCACGACCGTCACCGGCTTCCGCAGCCGGCGGGGGTGCCGGCCGATCTTTCAACGCCGAGAGGTCGAAGGCACCCGCAATGGATGCGGGAACGGCAGCAGGCGGACGGGTTGACGAGCGAGGTCCGGGTCGAGTCACGCTCTACAGTTTGTCACTAACTCGGTTCCCTCACTACTGCCGAGGTCAGCTCCCGCCGGAGCTGGCCGTTCCGCAGGCTCCACTCCTGACCGACCCCGGTCATTCCGCAGGCTCCACTCCTAGGCGACGGGCTTGGTGAGTTCCGGCTCGGACGCACTGAGTTCCGCGAGCTTGCCGGTACGTGCGGCCCACACCTCGAACACGATCGTTCCGAACGGCGGCACACTCGCAATACCGGCGAGAAGAGTCGTGACGATGCTCCACCGGAGCTTCACAGCCGTTACGACGGTGATGACGAGATAGATGACGAACACCGCTCCGTGGATCGGTCCGAAGATTTTGACACCGATTTCGTTGCCGTCCGCGGGGATGTACTTGAACGCCATCCCGATGAGCAGCCCCAGCCAGGTGAGGGCCTCGAGGACTGCGATGAAGCGGAAACGCTTCGCGGTGGTGCTCAGGTCGAAGAAGTTCAGCATGACGACTATTGTGCCTGACCGACTACGACACGACGTAGTGGCTCTGATCTCACTCCACCGGCTCGATCAGAACCACTACCCCGTGTGTTCGCAGCCTCGTTTACTTCTTGGGGACTCGCAGGATCAGTGCATCACCCTGACCACCGCCACCGCACAACGCCGCCGCACCGACACCACCACCACGACGCGCCAACTCCAACGCCACATGCAACGCAATCCGCGCACCCGACATCCCCAACGGATGCCCGATCGCAATCGCACCACCATTGACATTGACCCGATCCTCCGCGATACCCAACTCACGCATCGACGCAATACCCACCGCAGCAAACGCCTCGTTGATCTCCACCACATCCAAATCCACCGGATCGACCCCCTCCCGCGCACACGCCTTCACAATCGCCCGCGCCGGCTGCGACTGCAACGACGAATCCGGACCCGCCACCACCCCATGCGCACCGATCTCCGCCAACCACTCGAGCCCCAAACTCTCCGCCTTCGCCCGACTCATCACCACCACCGCACACGCACCATCATTGATCGTCGACGCATTACCCGCCGTGATCGTCCCCGACGCACTGAACGCCGGACGCAACCTCCCCAACGACTCCACCGTCGTATCCGCGCGGATCCCCTCATCCTGCGCAAACACCACCGGATCACCCTTACGCTGCGGAATCTCTACCGACACCACCTCATCGTCGAACACCCCGTTCTTCCACGCCGCAGCCGCACGCTGATGCGACGCCGCCGCGAACGCATCCTGCTCCTCACGACTACACGCAACCGCA
>NZ_LVCV01000460.1 GCF_001647195.1 Rhodococcus sp. EPR-157
GCAATACCCGCCGCCACCGCAGCCTGACGCGCCGGCATCTGACCCGCCCCCGCCGTCAACACCTGCCCCATGATCACGTACTCCACCAACTCCGGCCCCACCCCCGACTTCTCCAACGCACCCCGAATCGCGATCCCACCCAAATCCGACCCCGAAAAATCCTTCAACGCACCAGACAAACGACCCACCGGGGTCCGAGCCCCAGCCACAATCACCGACGTAGTCACTTTCATTCCTCCAACCGAGTGCACGAAGTTAGTCGTCTTTCGCTACAACAGCCCCGGTGAGCGGTGCAATCGAGCTGACGCTAACGTCGACTCTATGACCTCCACCGACCAGTCCTCGACCGGACTCCCCATTCGATCCGACCTCGTCACGGCGATAGACCACGTCGGAATCGCGGTTCCCGATCTGGACGCAGCCATCGCCTGGTACACGGACCACCTGGGAATGGTGGCCACGCACGAGGAGGTCAACGAAGGGCAAGGCGTCCGCGAAGCCATGCTGTCTTTCCCCGGCGCGCCGGAGGGGGCGTCTGCGTTGCAACTGCTGGCTCCACTCGACGAGAACTCGACAATCGCAAAGTTCATCGACCGGAACGGGCCTGGGCTCCAGCAGCTGGCCTACCGAGTCACCGACATCGAAGAAATCTCCGCTGAACTGCGTTCTCGCGGTGTGCGGCTGCTCTACGACGCGCCCCGCAGAGGTACGGCCGACTCTCGGATCAATTTCATTCACCCCAAAGACGCAGGTGGGGTGCTGATCGAGTTGGTAGAACCGACCAAAAGTCCAATTCACTGACACACCGTATGGCCACGCAACCTACGCACCGGTAAATTGACCGCCATGGCCATTGAGCAAGAGCGCACCGGGGTGCAACTTCCCTTTTCCATCGTCCGAAAAGGATTCGATCGCGACGAAGTCACGAACTACTTCGAACGGTTCGACGCAGAACTTCGCCTGACGACCGCAGATAGGGACGCTGCGGCGTCGCAGGCCCGTGATCTGGCCAAACAACTCGACGACGCACGAGACGAAATCGACGAGCTCCGTAAGGACATCGACCGTCTGTCGGTTCCGCCGACCACTGCCGAGGGGATGAGCGACCGCATCTCGCGGATGCTGCGACTCGCGTCGGACGAAGCATCCGAGGTCCGCGCCAAGGCCCACGCCGAAGCCGAAGAGATGGTCTCGGTCGCCGAGCAGGAGAGCGCGCGATTGCGCGGTCGACACGAATCGCTCGTGGCCGAGCTCGAAGAGCGCCGTTCGGCTCTCGAAACCGAGCATGAGCAGACGATGGCGCAGGCCCGCACAGAAGCAGCCCGCGTCGTCGAGGCTGCGCAGTCCGAGCGAGACAAGCTGGCCGCCGAGTCCGAGGCGAAGCGCGCGAAGGTTCAGGAAGACTTCGAGATCACCATGGCCGATCGCAGGTCGAAGATCCTCGCAGCTCTCGAGGACCTCGAGGCGTCGAGCAAAGCCGATGCCGCCCACCGCATCGAGGAAGCAACCACCGAGGCAACGCGTCGACTGCAGGCAGCGACTGAACAAGCCGAGCGGCGAATTGCGCACTCGAAGGAACTGGCCGAGGAACTTCGTGTCCTTCGCAGCCGAGTTCTGGCTCAGCTGCTCGGTATTCGCGGGCAGTTGGATTCGGTTCCCGCCATGCTCGCGTCGGTCAATCGTGAAAGCGAACTTCTCGACGCGCCCGAGTCCAACGGTGTCTCCAAGGACGACGAGTCCGCCGACGATGCTTCGCCGAAGGAAAAGGCCGACGCCTCTTCCTGATTTGCCTGGGCGCTGGTCTCAGGACCAGCGCCGGGTAAGTCCTCGGGTGCCCCGGCCCGACCAACATCCGGTGTGCCAGTGACGTCGATTCTCCGGACC
>NZ_LVCV01000461.1 GCF_001647195.1 Rhodococcus sp. EPR-157
CGATTGCCGGGGACAGTGCGTGTGGTGAATTCTTCGTCGGTCCAGCCGGACGGACCGGCCTCGATCCGAGCACCACCCATCAACGAGTCGGGACGCGAGTCCCTCGAACCGGCTGTTTTCCGGTTCGTCTTGCGATCATGGTTCCGTCGAGGCACACGTCGAGTGTAGGAGAACGAATCAGAAGAGCCTGAACTCCGTGCTCTCCGTGCCGCGAAGCACGTCGTAGTCCAGGGTGAGACACCGAATCCCGCGATCGGTGGCGAGCGTCTTCGCTTGCGGTTTGATGATCTGCGCCGCGAATACTCCACTGACAGGTGCGAGTACCGGATCTCGGTTCAACAGTTCGAGATACCTGGTCAGCTGCTCGACCCCGTCGATCTCACCGCGCCGCTTGATCTCGACCGCCACCGTACCGCCGTCCGCGTTCCTACAAAGCAGGTCGACCGGGCCTATGGCCGTCATGTACTCACGCCTCACGAGGGTGTAGCCCTGCCCCAGAGTCTCGACGTGTTCCGCCAGAAGCTCTTGGAGATGCGACTCGACGCCGTCCTTGACCAGACCGGGATCGATGCCGAGCTCGTGGCTCGAATCGAGTTCGACGTCCTCGATCGTGATTCGAAGTTCTTCGCCGGCTTTGTTGGTGACGACCCATTTGATCGACTCGTCTTCAGCGGATTCCACCATCCAGCATGGCGGACTCATCCAGTTCAGCGGCTTGTACGCGCGATCATCTGCATGCACGCTCACCGAACCGTCGGACTTGACCAGAAGCAGCCTGCGAGCAGGAGGAAGATGGGCGGTGAGACGGCCGACGTAGTCCACTTGACACCGAGCAATTACGAGACGCACCCGCCTACCCTAGGCCAACCCGACCGCTAGTCTGTGACCACCATGCCGCAATTGAGCCGATCCGCCGCACCTCTCGGTTCACGCCTTCTGGGCGATACTTCCGAGTCGCCGAGACGACGACGAATTCGCGTCCAAGTACTTCTGACCATCTTTCTGATCGCCGCGAATCTGATCGGCGCGGTGATCGTCGGCGCTCTGGTCAGCGTTGTCGTTCCTGGCCCCGATGTGCTCGACCCCGACAAGTACTGGTGGGTCAACTTCATCGTGATCCCGACATACGTCGGGCTTGCATTCATCGTCGGGGTGCTGTGGGGTACCACCAGAGCGCTCCGAGCGCTCCGCTGGGCGATCGAAGACCGCAAGCCCACTCGTAAGGAGCAGGTCAGCACCCTGTCGATGCCGTGGCAGCTCACGCGCGTTCAGATCGTCCTGTGGACGGTCGCGCTGATACTGATCACGACTATCGACGGAACCATCGACCCTCAGTCGATTCCCAAAGTGGCGTTCACGATCGGCGCAGGTGGAACAGTCGTGTGCGCGTTCAGCTACTTGCTGAGTGAGTTCGCGTTGCGACCCGCAGCGGCGCGAGCCTTGGAGGCCGGCGATCCGCGACGCATTCGGATTGCCGGCGTCATGGGACGGTCCATTCTGTCCTGGATCCTGGGAACCGGTGTTCCCACCGCAGGCCTCATGATCATCGCCATCTTCAGCTTCATTCGGCCGTATCAGACCGACGCAGACAGGTTGGCAGTCGCAATTCTGGCGTTGGGCGGCATCACCCTCATCTTCGGATTCTTCCTGACGCTCCTCGGCGGATTTGCCACGACCGCACCGATCAGCAACGTGCGGTCCGGCATGGCTGAGGTCGAGCGCGGCAACATGGACGTGCACCTGGCTGTCTACGACGGCACCGAACTCGGCGAGCTGCAGAGCGGCTTCAACAGGATGGCCGACAAAGTCCGCGAACGGGAAAAAATCCGAGATCTGTTCGGACGGCACGTAGGTCAGGAAGTCGCCGAGGCAGCGCTGAGCAAGAATCCAGAGCTCGGCGGCGAAGAACGTGACATCGCTGTGTTCTTCATCGACCTGGTCGGTTCCACTGAAATCGCCTCGTCCCGACCCCCCACCGAGGTGGTCGCGCTGCTGAACCGATTCTTCGCCGTAGTCGTGGACGAGGTCGACGAACACGGTGGCTTCATCAACAAGTTCGAAGGCGACGCGGCGCTCGCGATCTTCGGTGCACCAGCCGAAATCGACGACCACTGCGGATCGGCGCTTGCCGCGGCTCGCAGGATCAGCGCACGTCTCCGCGAGGAGGTACCCGAGTGCAGCGCGGCAGTCGGAGTCGCTTCAGGGCGAGCCGTCGCGGGCAACGTGGGAGCCAAATCTCGCTTCGAATACACCGTCATCGGTGACCCGGTCAACGAGGCTGCTCGGTTGTCGGACCTCGCGAAGAACGCGCCGGGTGCCATCTTGGCCTCCAAGATCACCGTGGAGGGCGCGACCTCGGCTGAAGCGGAGTGCTGGAAGTTCGGGGACAGCGTGACGCTCCGCGGTCGTTCCGCCGAGACCATTTTGGCAAGCCCTGTGTCCTGATCATCGCCCAGCCGCTGGGGTTAGGGTGCGATCTGCTCCACTGTTGTGTGTGTGTGGGTGTGGTGGGTGCACTTTCGGGGGGTGGATTTTTGGTGTGGGTGCTCAGGTTCGCGGAGCGTCTGGGGGGTGTGGGTGCGGGTGCCGGGAGTTAGCACTGAACCGTCCTGGGACTGGTGGAGACTGTGATCTCACCAGGAGAATGCAGATATGGGTGCACCAAGGAAGTTCGATGCCGAGACGCGTGAGC
>NZ_LVCV01000462.1 GCF_001647195.1 Rhodococcus sp. EPR-157
CTCGTATGCGGCGGGCCGGATCTGCTCCCACAGCGCCGGGTGTGCACCGGCGTCATAGGCGGCTTCGAGCAGCCGGACACCTCCCGGTGCCGAACCGCCGCCGCTGCCTCCTCCACCCCGACCAACGACACCAACAAATGCACCAACACCCCGCACCCCTGCGCCACATGCGCCAAATACACCCACGCCACCTTCTGCCGCCGCTCCGACTCGACGGCCAACACAACGTCCTCGCTCGATACACCATTCATGACAAAGCCCTCCAAGGCACCAGGGGCAGATGGTCAGTCCGCCCGATCAACAGAACACTCTGAACCTACCCCGACACACCGACAAAAACAGCACCTGACAAGCACAAACGTCCCCGGCGCACCCGGTGCCGGGGACAGCGGGTGCGCCGGGCGGTAAGTTTTCACGAACGGCCTGAAGAAGACCCCGGAAGTGTCCTGTTCAAGTGATACAAATGCGGTTAAACGTCACGGGCCGACACACGGATATGCACCAACGCGACGTTCGAGAGGATGCTGCACCTATGACCGAGCACGAGCCGTGGCGTCGAAGCAAGACGCCGGCCCCGCTCCCTCCGAATCCCGCGGACGCCCGCACTCTCGGAAAGATCGCGGATCCAGAACTCGCAGCGATCATCCGGGACAACCTGCTCCCCCGGTCGAACGCCGCCGGCGAGACAGCAGCATGGCGCTCCTTCTGGAACACCCTCACATTCGATCCCACACTCAACGCTCGCGCCAACGACATCATCGACGTCTACGTCGAGCAGTCCGCGTCGGCCCTCGACGCCGGCGACCTCGACGACGCCCAGTACAAACGCGCCGCTAAATTTCACGATCTCTGTATCCATGCCCTCGACAGGCTCGACAAGGTCCTTGACGATCCACTTGCCTGGGCAGGCTCGCGGGCAGCGGGATTCAACCCTCGATCGCGTGAGGTCATCAACACACTCGTTCAAGCGATCGCTGAACACCGGCATGACCACGACGACGCCAAGCTGTGGGCAGTTTTGGCTCAGGTGCATTTGGACCCGGGGTCGTCGTAGCCAACGCCAGCTACCCGACGGTCCTTGTGCACGGACCGGACAGTGCATCAAACAGTCCAGTTGTTCCCCAGCGAGCGACCGCGGGCTTCACTGATGGCTGATTGACACAGTCCGCTGTCCAGACGTGACGGACAGGAGGGTGGTCACGGCACCGGAGTCAGACGGGTCTCCTGCTCGGCTGCAGCATAGATCTCGTTCTCTGCGGCCGCGATTATCCCCTCGACGACATCGATCGATAGCCCTGTTGTGGTGGCCACCGCATCGATCTCGTAACCATCGCTGGTCATCTTCAGGGCGTTGACGCACAGGACGGCCATCTCAGCCTCTGCAGAGCTGTGCAGAGGTGCGGACAACGGGTCCGTGTCGGCATCACCTGATACCTGGTCGTCGAGTCGGACCAGTTGAATCATCAGGTGTGTCGTGACCAGCAGTACCAGTGGCGGAGCGGCTGCGGCGAGGGCGGCAACAGTGAAGGACGAGCTGTAGTCCGACATCGAGACGTGCACGATGTTGCCGGCGGTCGAGGCCACGGAACCGAGTATCAGCAGGGACCATGCGAACCAGCGGTGTGAAGCGTTGACGACCAACATGAGCGTGGCGATGATGACCATCCCGTCCAGGACCAGGGGTAGAACCCAACCCAATGCAGGCGGGTAGCCGCTGGCGGTTGCCAGCTGCCACAACGACATTCCGCTCTTGGTGAAGGCACTGACACCGATCACGGCATTGCCGATTACGGCACATCGCTTGATAGTGGACAGGTTGATCATCGGTGTCCTTTGTTTAGAGGGGATCGCTGTAACTGGGCGGGACATCGAGAGCTGTTGGGAGGGACGGCTTTGCAAGTATTCGGTAGTGCCTGCGCGCCAGGTACGTGGCTCCTTCAGTTCTGGAGCAGCCCAGCCGTGCGGGCGACGGCCGACAGGTCAACACGTGGTGCCCATGCAGCCCACACCCGAGTTCGGCCGGACTCGACGATGCGGTCGTCCGGATACAGTCGCCACGGACCGACCCGGCTCATGACTTCTCCGACCAAGACGTCGGCGTGGAAACGAGTGGACACGGTCACGAAGTCGACGAGCGGCCCCCGTTTGTGCAGTGCGGCGACGGGACGAGGTGCCCCTCTGGCGATCGCCACCTGCTGCAGGCCTGTCGAGCTATGCGGTCGGAGAATTGCAACCACGTGTGGGTCCATCCACTGTCGATCCCGCCACTCCTTGCGGACTCCGCGGCCCCTCGGTAAATCGAGGCCTCCCAGGACCGTTCGAGCGTTCGCGAGCGCCTGCTGCTCAATTCTTCGGATCTCGGGGAGGGGAAATTGCAGTTGCTGCAACCGGGCTGCGGGAATCGCTGCCTTTTCGCGAGGGGAGCCACGTAGCCACCGCTGTACCGTGCGGCGAGTGACTCCGAATGCTGCTGCGACATAATCGATATCGACACCTCCGCCGCCGGTTGTACCGTAGCAGGCGGCGAACGCGACTTCGAGCTGCCGCTTGGTCCATCTCGGTTTCGAGGTCATGTGAGCACTCGAACCTCGAAACCGAATCGCCGGGCCAGCCGAGCAGAAAGCTGCGCTCTTTGTGCAGCGGGGTGATCACCGAGCTCCATCGCTCCCTTTCGCATCAAATCCGATTTCACGAAGCGCGAACACACCGTAGCGGGTGAGGGCGACACACCGTCGCCCTGAACTGTCCGATCCGTGGCGGCTAGATGGGGTCGATCGAGATGTTGTCGATGCTCTCGAAGGTCCACCCGTCGACATACTTGTCGCTGGCATAACCGCTGAGCCACTTCGAGAGCTCTTTGTCCCCGCCGCGTTCGTAGGCAGACCACATGGCCTCGACGTCGGACGGCGACATCCCGCCCTGGTCCGGCGGGATCTGGATGGAACGGTCACGAATGTAGAACCCTCCTCCGCCTGCGACACCTTGACGACCCTTGATCTGTACCCGCGCACCATATTTCGTGATCGACTTCCCCTGCTTGCTTTCTCGCACGGATTTGATCGCAGCGCGCCGGCCCTGCTGCGTCGTCGCGGATTGGCGAGATTTGGTCGTGAGCTTGCGCAGTGTGTCGGGCTTGGGTTTGGCAATGCGTTGGCGCCCCTCGGGGGCGACCCACCGTTCGACCGTACGACGCGAGACGCCGAGATCCTGCGCCGCTGCTGCAGTGTTGACCCCGCCGCGAGCGCCCGGACCGTATGCCGCCAGCAGCATCCCGCGCAGGTTCGGATCGGTGCCAGCCTTGCCGGAGACATCAGCTCCATGCCGACCGGTCAACCCCTGGAACAGGGACCTGCGCCTGTGTTCGTCGGCCTCCAGATTGTCCTTGAAGCCAGCATGCTTCTTACCGGCCATCGCTTAGCCCTTTCCGCCCGTCGTACGATCCCAGCTCATGGTCAACGCCTCTTTGCCCTTGTATCGCCCACCGACCAGGAAGTCGAGGTGATCGGCAAGCTGCGCGGAGCCTTCCCACTTGTATTGCCCGAACCCGCGCCCGAGATGCTTGTCCTCGCCAGGCCAGGCCGAGATCGGATCCGGGTCGTTGCTGGTGTACAGCACGGTGTCGTTCGTGATGGCTACCGGCCAGCGGTCGGAGACGGTGCCGATCTTGACGATGCGCCGGGTGATGTTGGCCCGAGCCTTGGCAATGATGTGGTGCCGCCGCTCCGGGGAGAACCCTGCCCGGCCCGCCATGTGAACCGACGAACCCATCTGCCCGATCGTGCGGGTGTAGACACCCTTGAGTAGATCGCGCGCGAGCTGGGCATCGACATCCTCGATATCCAAAGCTGTTCGCGCATCACGGATCCGCGTGTACCACGGATCGAGTACTCGGCCGTGCTCGTTCCACACGTACGCTTCGACAGGGGTCAGGTCGTACCCAAGTTCTTCGGCGATCTGCAGGCTCGGCGTGGTCACCCACAGCAGACCTGGACGGCCACCGAGCGGCAACAACGGATGCGGAATGCGCCAGTCCCCCGCTTCTGGAATTTCCACCCGCCAGTAGCCCGGCAACTTCTTGTCGAACTCGCGGCCGTCCGGATGGTGCGTCGCGGGACCAATTCCCATCTCCAATCCGGCGATGCCGGCAGCATGAGAGCCACCGCGGTCGTACGCGTGAACGTAGGGCATCGACGACTCGTCTGCGGTCGGCCTCCGTGACCAGGAGTAATCGTCTTCGAGAGAGCTGATCGCGGCCGGGCCCACAGGGGTGTGCGGTCCGAACATCCGCTCTCGGTCCTTGAACCGAGTCGAGATCATCAAATCGAAGCCGGTGGACTGAGGGGTGATCACCCACGGCATCTTCAGAGCACTGGAGAACAGCGACAACCGACGTGCCAGGGTGCTCGGCGACGGATGGTCACCGAGAATTGGAATGTCGCGCGGATCTGCATTCATACCGGCCGCTAGAACCACCCACACTCCGCGGCTCTCACCATCGGTGCGCCACACACGCGTCCATGCACCGAGTCGATCCCCGGGCTTACCGAGAGCCCATCCATCGCCGAGCGCATCAGTGACGAACGCAGTGCCGGCCGTGGCCTCTCCGACGTCCTTACGTCGCTGCGATGGATCCTCGCTCAGCTTGCTCAGATCGACACCGAACTTCTCGGTCATCGCTGCAGTCACCCAGACCTGCCCGGGTTCGCTCTGCCACGACGACGTCTGCGTCCCCAACCGGAGCTCCCGCACCAGGTCTGCGACATGCCCGACATGGGACATCTGCTGCGGCAGGTCGATTCGATGTCCGTCCGGCATCCAAATTCCGTCGACGTCGAGCACCGCGGCGGGCGCAGCGAACGTATCGACCGTGATCTTGGCAGGAGTACGCCTCGGCCGAGTGGTCTCAAGAGGCTGCGCGGGCTGGTCGAGAACCGCACCGCTCGAATCGGATACATGCTCGGACGTCTCCACCGGCAGCGAGGTGGTGACAGACTGCGGCGTGGGTGGCGGGGTCGACGAGACCACAGTACGACTGATCAGCGCAGCGCGCGAGACAGCCGTGCTCGCCCACCAGCAGGTGACGTGCAGAACGTGTCCGTCGAATCTAACGCCGGACCAGACGCCACACGCCAAGCATGGGACGCTCGGCGAAATATGTTCTGCGACAGCGAAATGCCCATCGGCGTCGGCGTAACTGGTGACCGGAATCTCCTCCTGATCGGAGTCGACGTCCCCGGTGACGTCACCGGGGGAATCGTCAGGATCGCCCTCGGTGTCGAACATGCTGATCTGGCCGTCGTCGGCGTAACTGCCCACCACAATCTCCTCCTGACCGGAGTCATTAGATGTCGTCTCAAGGCCATCGGCGCGAGAGCTGTCCGTTGTCGGTCGATCGGCGCCGTTCGAGACGGAGAACAATGTCGCCAGATCGCGTACCGCGGCCGAGGATCCGTTGACGTCCCCGGTGACGTCATCAGGGGAATCGTCAGGATCGCCCTCGGTGTCGAACACGCCGATCTGGCCGTCGTCGGGCCCGTCGCCGAGAATCGCCCACAAGCGAAGCGCCGTCATCCGCTGACGACGTTCCTCGCAATGGATGGTGCGTTGGACGGTGTAGCGCGGAGTCTTGCCTGCACGTTCCTCGGCCATCAGAACACCTTCGTCGTAGAGCGCACGAAGAGCAGTGCCGCGATCGATCTGCGGGGCATCGGACATCGTTGATGCCGCCGCCTTCAGAACCTGCTCCAGCGCAGTCGATTCAACCAGCAGCTGCGCTTCCCCGTCGCGCGGACCGGGATCTGTGAGCACGTACCCCAACCTGATCCCGCGTGCATCTTCGCGGTACTTCTTCACATCTTGGTAGTCCGAGACCAACGTTCGTCTCCACCCCAGCCGCCCGGCGAGCGGGCGGGCAGGGGCTTCCCCGGTACGCACGTCGTCGACGTATGCCAGCCCGGTCCGAAGCGCATGAGCAAGGAGCTCGCGCACCCGCGCACCCGTGCGAGACGGAAGATCGGGGTCGGCTGCGGCGATGACTGCGTCGTGT
>NZ_LVCV01000463.1 GCF_001647195.1 Rhodococcus sp. EPR-157
CCACCCCGCCCACACCGCACCGACCGCTTCGGCCTGGCGCACGGTCTCCCCCTGCTCACGCAGGGACTCCGCGTAGTGCGCGCCCTCGACGGACACCTTTTCTCGCATCTCTTCCAGTCGCGGGCACAACCACTGCAGGAACGACGCCATCAGGAGGGCTCGTCCATGCCGAGACTGCTCACTGTCGAGGCGAATGAGCTCGTCGAGCTCGATCTCATCTGACTGCAACGGCACCACCAACATGCGCTGAGCACCGGAACCGGGCCGCGGCATGACCTCCGAGGTCACCATCGCAGACGAGCGAGGCGCTGTGCCGTCGAGGATGCTCAACCCATCGCGAGAGGAACGCGAGCGCTGCTCCCCGTTGTGCACCATCCGAGCGAACTCCTCAAGAGCCTTCTGTGCTGCCCCCCAATCCCGCGTCGGGGCAACATCATCGGCCCAGTACAAAGCATCCTTGGACGAATTGAGCTTGATACGAAGAGCATTGAGGGTGTCACCGTTACCCGACATCGACGACGCCGGCCGCCGGCGATCCCAGAGCTCACCGAAGTGATGCATAGCGATCGATGCAATCGAAGTCTTGTACGACCCCGGTGATCCGACCAGAGTGAGCACCCACGGATTCGGACCCAACGCCGCACGAAAGACGTGCCCGAGCAGCGGAGCAGCGACCCGCACCGGCAAACGAGTGAGCATCGACCCCGAATCGATCATGAACGCATCCCGCAGCCTGCCGGCATCAGCGATCGGGCACGGCAGGTCGTATCGCGACAACGGACCACTCAACAGCACCGGAGCAACCCGCGCACCCGATGCACTGATCGCACCGCCCGCGTGCACGTAGAACCACTCGTCGTCACGGTCCTTGCGCCAACCGGTCGACCGGAAACGTACGGTCCGGGCGATCGCCAACCCTCCAGCGACCTTCAGTGCATCACGGAGCTTCGCGATCCCTGAGGGCTTCGAGTCGTAGGTCGGGGGCCCTGGCAGAGAATCGACCCAGGTGCAGTCCCGATAGTCCTGAGCATCGACTCTCATCCGCATGAACTCGCCCGTATCGGGATGGGTGTATCCGATCACCACAGCCGAAAGCTGTTCAGGTGAAGGTGGATTCGCCTCACGCTGGCCAACGATGTCCTCGCGTCCGAGCAGAATGGGTGCATCGACGTCCAGACCGTCGTTCTGAGACTCAAGGTATTCCATTTCTACAATCCGCGCATCGATGCTGAGCACCATCTTGGCGCTCTGCTCTCCATCTCGATTGGTCACGATCTCGACCAGGTTGCCCTCGACAACCCGGTAGGTTGGTGCCGAAATCTGCGCTCCACGGGTAGCTCCCCCGACAACGTGGAGCCGTCGCCCCTCGGTGAAAGGGGTACTCGAATTATCGGCATCGAGGCCTTCGGATCCCGACGACTGCGCTCCGGCGCGCTCGTCGTCGTGCAGCAGCGGTGGGATCGGGGTGCGCGAAATATCGTGTGCCCCACGAGCTGCGGTACGTGCGGTACGCCACACCGTGGTAGCGGCATCGACCGCCTCCTGCGACCACGCAGTGCCCTCCGCGGCTGCGAAACCACGGACGGCATCGACCGCTTCGCTCAACGGCTCGAACAGGCGCTCTGCCTCGATCGCCCATCGCTGCGCAAGGCGCATCTCATCGGAGCACTCGTCCTCGTGACCGGAGACCCGGCCGCGTTCGACCCGCGCCGCAGCCTCACCTGCCGCTTTCTCGACCTCGACGGACTTCCCGCGCAGCTTGGCCAGAGCCGCATGCGCTGCCACCTCGCCGACACTGACGGGTACGAACCCGTGCCAGACGTCGTCGTCCTGCCACAGCTTGGCTTCGACGTGATCGGTGAAATCCGACTTGTCCGCAGCCGTGCCAGGCAGGAGGAGTTGCACATCGGCATTGACCGCGCCGAGCAGCGATGCGAGCTCGATGCCTCGGTCGTACCCGGCACCGTCGCGATCGAGAACGACCCGCACTATGGCACCGGTGAACACCTCGGCAAGCTGCGGCGGAAAATTGAGTCCGCCTTGAGCGTTCGTAGTTGCGTTGAGTCCTAGACCCAGCGCAGTCTCGACATCCTTCTCCCCCTCCAGGAGCCAGACCGGCTGGCCGGACGAGAGAGCGGTGTGAAGCAGCGGCATCGCAAACAGGACAGGTGTGAACACCGCTGGCTTGCGTTTGACGTAGGTGCGATTCGGTCCGACGAACAACTGCCGGAAACGTTTGTGTCGTGTACCGCAGTCCGCGCATTCTTCGCGAATGACTTCCTGCACCAACGTGCCGTCAACGTCGGTATAGGGGTAACGAGTGACCTCCGACCACACGTGTTCACCGTCGGGTTCAGGTACGGGACCTGCGATCCGAGCGGGAAGCCGCCCGAGTCGTCCACGTCGCTTGCCGGCTGCTCGCTGCTGGGGCGAGCGACCCACTCGCGGCGAACCTGGGTCGCGGGCTGGCAGCGGTTCGTCGAACAGGTCCGATACAGCGATATCGAGAGCTTCCGCGATCTCGGCGGCCGTTGCGGAGCAACCATGGCAGCGCAGAAGAACCATGCCCGCGCCGCGTGGTCCTGGCGTCCAAGTCACCGAGAGCGAGGCGTGGTGATCATCGTGAACAGGGCAACGCGCCTGAAACTGTGAGCTGGAGGTGGACTTGAATCCGCCGAGCTGCTCAAGGCGTGGACGAATGTTGTCCATCGACCACATATGGCCACGAGATGGCTCAGGTGAAGTCATCGGTCACCGCCGCTGCGGGGGTGGCGCGACGCGACGCGCATCGGGTTCGGCCAGCAAATCGCGGCGAGGCAGGGGTACTGAGCTATGATGTCAATACACCTCCTGTCGTGTTCGTGGTTGTTCCCGGTGGGTGGTTGAGAACGGATTGATCCGTTCATCAGTGAGTCCGAAAGGCCCCCCTTCCCGCCGCCAAGCACGAGGGGGGTTTTTCACTGTCTAGGGGCCGGTCATCACGCGCCCAGCTTGTACTGGTCGGGGTTGATTCGCTCCCTGATGTAATGGGGCATGGGCAGATCGTGGTGTTGCGCCATGACATAGACGTAGTAATCGCCGAGATCGAGGCCGAGTGCATCGGCCTCGTCCTTGTAGTGCGCGTATTGCTCTTCGGGAGTGCGCACCATTGCGGGTTTGCGAGGGCCTTTCGACTCTCTCCCAGGTTTGCTTCCAGCCATGCGGTCACCCTAAGGCAATTCGGTAACAGAAACATGGAGGACCCGACGGTCGGTGTGTCGCCCGCCGGCCTCCTCACATTCACTGCGTATCTCCCGCGGTCGTTGCTAATGCTGTTGGCCCACACACGACAGGTAGATCCGAGTCGATCCACCTCTGTGACACGTGGGGCAAAACTCTTGATGCATTCTCTCCACGAGACCGGACACGACGAACAGATCGACTCGTCGACGAGGTGCACGACAGCGTTGGCACTTTCCGTCACGCGTGAACCTTGGGCCGAACGAGTGGGGAGCATGGGGAGCACCACCATCAGTGCAGGTGGAAGGCACAAAAATGCTCCCCACCGGAGTGGGGAGCATGGTGGGGAGCATGGTGGGGAGCCAAGAGCAAGACGCTCCGAAAACGAGATCAGGAAATCACGTAGGCCTCGACGACTGCCGCGATCAGAGCACTGCGCGAGGGAATCAACGGACTCGACGCCACCTGCTGATCGATCCACTCGGTTTGGTCAACCACCAGGTGCGGACGCACCTCCACTCCCCCAGTCGCCACCTTTGGTCGAGCGCGTCGAGGCATTCCGCCGTGCGCGTTCCCGACCGGCTTCGGGGCAAAGAGACGAACAAGAGTGTCTGGAGTGTGTTCGGCGAAGGCGTCCTCCACGATTTCGCCGTACGACTTCTTCTCCCGCTGAGACCGCGTCTTCCACGCCTCTTTTACAGCTGCCGGAACGTAGACCGCGGTGGGTCGTACGGCACCTTCCGCACTTGTCGCCGCCGAAGTCGACGGCTCGTCCTCTGTCGCCGGCGTAGGGAGCTCCGGCGCGACTACGTTCGAGACACCCCCGCCCCCCGCATCCGAGATAGTCGCGGCCCCCGACTCAGTTTCTGCCTGATCAACTCCACCCGGCAGTCGCTGTTCAAGCGTCTCCTCGGGTACTGGCGTCGCGTCGCTGAGCCCTGCCGACTCTGGCGGGACGGCCTCGACAAGGGCGTGCTCGGTGGT
>NZ_LVCV01000464.1 GCF_001647195.1 Rhodococcus sp. EPR-157
CGACGCCCCCCGGGGAGCAGGACTGTCGAATTGGTTAGCCAGGCTCGATCGCTTCCGCCCGGTGGATGCTGCGCTCATACCGACGTCACCTCCTGTGTCTGTGCGGCTTCGTCCGCGAGTTGGGCCATGCGGTGAAGGACTTCCGCGGCAAGTGCCTCGTAGTCCTCGGCGAGACCGGTGGCATTCCTGTTAAGCAGGCCCTTGGCTGGTTTCTCTTTCTTCCGCAACGCTTTCAAGCGATCCTTTTTCTCACTGGCAGTCGCACCTTCGAGCTCGTGTGCCAGCAGTCCGTGTTTGCGGGCGTCGGCGGCCGCACTTTCGAGGTGGCGAATTGTCGTTTTGAATATCGGTGCGATATGACCGGGTATGGCTTCGGAAATGCTCTCGCGCACACTCTCTTCCAGCCGGACAGATCTCGTACCGATTGCGAACAGCAACATTCCTGCCAACCTGAGTTCGGGGTTGTTCTCCCGAGCTCGGGCGAAGCGCTCGGCGACGCGTTCGAGGCCGTCCAAGCTCCCGTCATCTGCCCGAGTAGGGATCAGGACTGCTGAAGAGCACGTCAGGACTGCGTCGACGATGATCACATCGCCGGGTGGGGTATCGAAGAGCACTATGTCGTAGTCGCCGGCAACATGCGCGAGCACCTTGCCGAGAAGCTGCCCCAGCGATTCTCCACCGCGGCTGGTTCGCGACAACATCATGCCCGCAACGTCTGCCAGAGCCGCTCCAGCAGGGATGACGTCGAGGTTCTCTCGAACTCCCTTCAGGAGCGGGGGTGGACTGCCCGATATCAGGGCCGACAACAGAGCCATGCCGTCGACCGGCTCGTACCCGAAGTCGCGTGCGAGGTTGCCCTGCGGGTCGAACTCACCGACCAGGACTCGGTAACCGGCGTTCGCGAAGAGTCCGGCGAGATTTGCGACGACGGTGGTCTTGCCCACTCCCCCTTTGCCCTGTGTCACAGCAAGTGAATTTCGTATCGCCATCGAAAGAACTCCTTTCGTCCCCGAAGCTGGTGTCAGTGTGAAGAGCGCGCTCCCCCTGTGCGTCAGCACGCAACTGTCTGAGAGGTGTGCTGGCTCGTGGGCTGTGGTGGGTGGGGGGTGGAATGACTGCGAACGCATCAGCTGCCCACCGCGCGTGGTGCCGCACGGTTGTATGCGTAATACTACGCGCAGAACAACGCGTAGGTCAACGCCCGTTGTTTCGCGATGGCAGTCGCTTAGAACAGCGCGGAGATACACGCGGTCGTCTGGGCTTAAGTACACGCGTACTTGCACGCGTTACGACAAGCGATGATATTCGCGAAGTACTACGTGCCTATATGTGCGGTTCAATATGCGTCCGTATACGCATTGCAAAATGCGTAGCTTCACGCGTAACTATATGCGTCGTACTCAGCGTAGCCAACCGCGAGTTTCTGAGCGTAGCCAACCGCGAGTAGCACCACGGTGAACGACGCGTAGATCTACGCACATTAGTACGGGCAGTTCTGTGCGAACCTGTTCAGGATTTGTGACGGGTATTTAGATGGGAGGATATAGGGGAGGAGCAGTGCGAATGTCTACACGGTTGTTAGCGGGTGGACGCAAGCGTAGTACCCAGCGTAGTCGCGTGTGGATATGTCAGCGACGACCTACGCGAAGGTCAGTGCGAATACCGGCGGGTTTGCGATCAGGTATCTGGCCGGGAGGAGCTGTGCACAGAGTGCCGCGAGGAGTCGGAGGAATTAGGAGGGAAAGGTGGGAAGAGTTGTACGTAGACGAGTGCGATTTCGTACGCGAGGACCGGTGGGAGTTACCAGGTCAGAGTGGGTAGTCGGCAGACCATCAGCGTACGGTCGTGAAGCTTTGCCGGGGGCGTCTGCGATCGTCTCCGGGGTTCCCTCTCCGCTCGCGCTGATCAGCAATTCGGTGCTCCAGCCCGACTGATGAGGCCATCTGGGTGGCCCAGAGAAGGGCGGTGGGTGAGCACGAATTGCTGAGCTCGATCGACAGGTCGACGAGGGCATCTTCGAGGAGCATTTCTGCCGCCTCGTACAACGTCCACAGTTGGCTGAGCTCCCAGCTGAGAATGAAGGGATTGCCGAACATCATTCGGGCGCAGGAGCGACGTACTCGATCGACCTGCGGGTTGCTCGCCCACCTATGGTCGAACGGGTCTGCCCACGACGCGAGGTAGCTGCTCTGCTCGCAGGTTCGGGCGGTGAGGCCCAGATTGTCCTCGGCGAACGTCCAGTCCGTCAGGCCCAGCGTCGTGCGTGCTTGCTTGAGTGCTGAGCCGAGGGCCCGCTGGCAGGTGGCGGCGTAGTCAGCCAGCTCCAGTCGATCGCGTTCGAGCTCGGCAAGTTCTGTGATCGTCTCGAAGTTGTCCCGGCCACCGGTGAACTCGGTCGCGACCAGCACAGCTTCGCTATCCCACCAGCGAAACTGTGATTGGCGGTGGAACTCTCGGTGCCACCGAAGGTCTTCGAGACACCGGTCGGGATCGACTGGTCCCGCGAAAGCGGTGTCGGTGAGGCTCATACTGCGATGGTCCCAGGTAACTGCTCTTGTGTCACCACGGTGACGGCCACAGTTGTATGACGCTGTAAACCATCACTGTCCGAACATCGGTGCGGTAGCCATTCAGTATCAACGAAACATCAGTAGGTCATCAGATATTCATCATGGACGCATGATAGGTACATCGTGAGTATGTGAGCGCACGTCGGATGTCCCTCAGCAGACAACCAGCCAATGAGCAAAGAAGTCGTCACTGCCACCTCAAGGAGATTTGTCCGCTACTCAAGTGTCGATCAGGTGAGCCACTGTCACGGATCACTGAGCAGGTGCTGACGCTGTCGTGCGATGTTCGCTGATCGACAGTCGATGATCTGGGACGCTTCCACCGGCGGCTGTCGTGGCCTCGACTTCCGTGTTATCGGATCGTTATCGAATCTTGTCGGATCACCGATCGACTGACAATGCGAATAGAGTCTGTGCTGGTCGCAGGGGAGTGGCGGACCAAACAGGTACGAAGAGGCGCGTATATCGGGGGTGATGGGTCGAGTTGGGTTGTTCGGGGTGTCTATGGGTGCCGGTATATCTCGTACGTCGCGATTGTTTCTGCGGCAGCCGTGCGGGACGTCGGGAGGACCGTGAGTGAGTATCGACAGCAACGAGGACGCGACCGCGTGGAGTCCCTCGGCTGCTCGCAAGTCCCTCGGGCCTGCTTTCGCGCCGCCACCGAAGATGCCGTCAGGGTCTACACCAGCGGAGGTGGTGGAGTTGAGTTCTGTCCAATCAAGTGAGTCGTCCTCGGGCGCAGCCGAATCAAAGCACGACGACACAATCGTGCCGTCCACGGTGCACCTCGCTGTCGACATCGCAGAAGGTCTTGCTCGTGAGAGCAAACGAACTGGGCGAACCCACGGCGAGGTGGTCATCACTGCGATCGAGGACGTTCACGCTGATCTCGAAAAGCTGTTGTTCCCTGGAGGAAAGATCGGCGGAGGCCTCTTCCGTGCCAGGGGCGTAGGAAGCAAACCGTTGGAAAGGAAGGCCGAGAAGAAGGGGGTGACGGTGGGCCTGTACTCGGACGACTGGGTCATCATCGATCAACTCAAGGACGAGTTCAAGGCGCGCTCTCGCAGCCATCTCATCGGAACTGCGCTCAAAGCGCACCTCGGCACCGAGGACACGACCAGAACGGAAAGTGACTGAGATATGCCGATTTTCGGATCCACCAAGGAGAAGGCGGTGACTGCCGCAGTGGGGGAGTCGCGGGCGTCCGGAGGAGCACCGCCCAAGCCTGGGCACGATTTCAACGAGGTTGTATCCACAACGAAAGTGCGCCGCCGGCGCTCGTATTGGATCGTTGGAGTCGCTCTCATGGCGGTGGCCATCGTGGGCGCGGTGTTTCTGGTGGATGCAATGCGCGCAACATCGACTATTCTTGTTCTTGCGCATGATGTTCCGCAGGGGGAGACCATCACTGCGGACGACTTGAAGACCGCCGAGGTGAACAGCGACTCGACAATCGCGACTGTCTCAGCCGTGGACAAAGGACGTGTTGTCGGACAGAGCGCAGCTGTTCCGCTGCAGAGCGGGTCTGCGTTGAACCCGTCCTCTGTGACCAATGCTGTAATTCCAAGTGGCGAAAATACTTTGGTCGGGATCACGGTCACTGTCGGCAAGCTGCCGGCGGAGCCACTGCTGGCTGGCGACAACGTCCGGATAGTCGACACTCCTCGTGATCAGGACGATTCACCAGTTCAGGGCCCTGTTGTCGCCAATGCACAGGTCGTCGCTGTGAAAGATATTCCAGAGACGGGGCAGACGACGGTAGATGTATTGGTCAAGAAGGACGAGGCGAGCTGGATCGCAGCCCGCGCTGCAACCAATCGTGTTGCCATCGTTCTTGATTCCAGGGAGCGCTGACCTGTGCTCGTCACCTTGACTTCGATCTCGGGCTCGCCCGGTGTGTCGACAACAGGACTGGGTATCACTCTTACCGGTGATCCGACTCGGATCATGTACGTCGAGGCCGATCCAATCGGATCGTCTGCGACGTTGGCCGGATATCTACACGCCAACCGACGTCACGATCGCTCGATCGTCCAACTGGTCGAACCCAACCGCCACGGGCAGATAGGACCAGCTTTTCATCGTCAAGTGCTGCCGATCGGACCCGCCGACGGTGGACAGGGTTCGACGCAGCCGCAGGGGTGGTTCGTGCCAAACCTGGTCAACGCCGCTCAGGCGGAGTCGATGAAGTCCACCTGGGGGCCTCTCGGGGCGCACCTTGCGCAATTGTCGAAAAAGGGTGACGTCCTCGTCGACGCAGGGCGGCTCAATCTGAGGTCCGGGCATCAGGACCTGATTCGTCACAGTGACGTAATTGTCGTCATGCTCAGACCTACGAGAACGTCAGTAGCAGCAGTTCGAGCCGGATTGGGACCCCTACGTCAGCATCTGGAGGCGACCAAATCTCCGGCCAGCTTAGGCCTGATCGTGAGGGGCACCGAGCCATACAGTGCCGCGGAAACCGCGAAGGTCACCGGCCTGGACGTCATAGCGGTGATTCCGGAATCTCCGATCCACGCTCAAGTCTTCTCCGACGGGGCATCGCTCAGTAAATGGCGACGTCGCCGATCGAACTACCTCCGCGCCATCGACGGAACATGGTCGAAAATCGAACGTTTCGAGGAGACGCACAAGCCGGCATGGCTGAGCGATTCCCCATACACCTCACAACCCGCGTGATCAGCCGAAAGATCGGGGGACACAACGCATGACCAACGACATCGAATTCGAGTACGACGATCAAACTGCCCTGCCAGACCTTCCCATGTTCGCCACCGATCCGGTGATCATCGGCGACGTCGACAACGAGGTGTCCCGATACGGAATCGGGCATCGCGGATCCCATTCCGCAGGTCTGCTTGCTGCGGCCGGACGGCACACGGAATCCCAGCGCCTTGAGACAGTCCCATTCACTTCGCCCTCGTCTTTCGCATCGAATCGATCGGAACTCGTGCGGACCGATCACCAGCTGGTCAAGCGCCTGACCAAAGAGGCCTCAGAGGTCCTCTCGCGCCGAAAGACCCGGCGGGCCGAAGAAGCGCTCAACCCCGAGCTGGGCGTCATCGCCATGACGCCCGACGAAGAACGCGAAATGGGTCGCCAGATCGTCATGGATCTGGTCAGTGGCGAAGTGCAGTCAGCTATCGACACCGGCCACGAACAGCTCAGCGTCCAGCAGGAACAGACGCTGGCCAAAGCGGTCTTCGACACCCTGTTCGGGCTCGGACCCCTCCAACCGCTTGTCGATGACCCGAACGTCGAGAACATCCTCATCAACGGGGACCACGTCCTGGTGATGTACCCCGACGGAAGCCTAGAGACACGTCCACCGATCGCAGACAGCGACGAAGAACTCTACGACTGGCTCACCAACCTTGCCCAGCGCGCCCCCGGCGGTGGACGCCCGTTCTCCCAAGTGAACCCCAACCTCCGCCTCAACCTCCCCGGGGACATCCGATTGTCTGCGATGGGTTACTCGGTGCGACATCCGAGCATCGCCATCCGCATGCACCGGCACAAAGACGTCACCATCGACAAGATGGTCGAAATGGGTGTCATGCCGCAGCTGCTGGCAGAAATCCTCAGTGCCGCCGTGATCGGCGGCGCATCCGTCGTCATCTCCGGACCGATGGGGTCCGGCAAAACCACGAACCTACGAGCCCTCGCCAACTGCCTCCCGATGCAGACAAGAATCGGAACGGCAGAAACCGAGTACGAGCTCTTCCTCGACAAGCTGGACGGCCGTGAGCCTTACGTGGTTGCAGCAGAAGCAATCACCGGCGGCGGGGAGCGGAACGAACTCACCGGAGCGCTCCGCGGTGCCACCACGCTGTCCGACATCTTGTACCAATTCGTCCGAATGCAGCTCGACCGTGTCATCGTCGGCGAGGTCGCCGGAGGCGAGATCATCGACATGTTCAAAGCAATGCAGATGGCCAAAGGATCCTTGAGCACAACCCACGCCTACACCGCGGCCGGAGCGGTCGACCGACTCGTCACCTGCGCGCTCGAAGCAGGAGTTCCCACCGAGTACGCCTATCGGCAGGTCGCACACCACATCAACATCATCATTCAACTGCAGACGGACTACGAATTCTCAGCGAACGGAGAGCGACGACAAGTGCGCTTCGTCAGCGAGGTCATTCACATCGAAGCAGGCGAGAACGCCATGCCCGCAGTGAGCAAGATCTACGACGGAAGATCCGACGGCACAGGCGAATACGGAACCCTGCCACCTGCGCTGCTCCGCAAGCTCTACGCCGGAGGATTCAGCCCCAACCAGATCCCGGTCAACACCATCATCGGAGGTGAACGCTGATGTACACCTTCACAGCAGTCGGGCTCGTAATCCTCTTCGCTGCAGGAATCTGGTTCTTCTTCAACGGTCTTCGAGACCGCCGCGATCTCACCGCGCCGAGCCGCAATCGCACACCTCATACCCGCATCCCGAGGCAGACCAAAATCCTGTTCACGCTCGGAACCGCCGTCGGCCTCATCGCCTGGCTCGTCAGCGGTTGGTTCGTCCTGTTCCCGATCATCCCCATCGCCGCAGTAGGCGTCCCGTATCTCCTCGGAACGTCCGCAGCGGCTGAGGACATCGACCGACTCAATGCGCTCGAAGAGTGGGTCAGAAACCTCACCGGGGTGCTGGCGGCAGGGTCCGGCCTCGAACAGGCGATCATCGCCACCCACCGAGGCATGCCCGAAGCACTTCGGCCGGAGATCACCAGCCTCATCACCCGGCTTCGCGGCAACGTCCACATCGACGAAGCACTACTCAAATTCGCGGACGACCTGGATGACTCGACCGGTGACTATGTCGTGGGAGCACTCCGGCAAGCCGCGCGCCTCCGAGGATCCGGCCTCACCGCAGCGCTCAAACGCCTCTCCGAGTCGGTGGCGGAGAACGTGCGCAACCGCAGAACATCCGAAGCAGAGCGGGAAGGGCCGCGCACCACCGCGCGGTGGGTCACAGTCATCACGGTTACGCTCATCTCGGGGTTGTTCCTGTTCACCAGCTACATGGACCCCTACAAGCAACCGCTGTTCCAGCCGGTCCTCTTCCTCGAATTCATCGGCTTCGGCCTCGTCCTCGGATGGATGAGGCGTTACACCCTGCCGATCAAGTATCCGCGATTCATCGGCACCCACGACCGCGACGCGGCCAAGAACGCCCGTACGAGGAGCGCAGCATGAGCACCTTCCATTTCTGGGCAATAGCACTCGCCGCGATAGCCACACTCGGGCTCATTCTCGTAGGTCTGCGCTTGCTTCCAGCTGATCCCGCACTCGGCGACGCCATGGAGCGGCTATCGGGTGCCGGCCCGGAACCGTACAACGTCGACACGGACACCGGTGCGGACCTCGCAGGAGCGGACGCACTGTCCTACCGAGTCGGCGCCCGCGTCTACCCGCGGCTGCGATCACAGGCATGGTTCAAGATCCCCACAGCAGATCTGGCCATCCTCCGAGAAAGCCCACAGAAGTTCGTCGGCGACAAAATCCTCTCTGCCGCACTCGGTCTGGTGATCGTGCCCATAGGCCTGGGATTGCTCGCCCTGTTCGGACTCACAGTGCCGTTCGTGTTCCCTGTTGCAGGATCTCTACTGATCGCAATCGTAGGTTTCTTCGCCCCCGACGCCGATGCGAGAACACGCGCAGCAAGCGCACGACTGGAATTCACCAGAGCCCTCGCCGCATTCATCGACTTCGTCGCCCTGAACAGGAGCGGCGGTGTCGCCGCCTTCCAGAGTCTCGAACGCGCTGCAGCAGTGGGGGACAGCTGGGTGTTCCTCCGCCTCGACGCCGAACTACAGAAAGCATCCCTGGCCGGACAAGCACCGTGGGCAGCCCTGTCGAACCTTGCAGCAGAGCTGGCGCTACCGGAACTGGGCGACCTCGCGGACATCATGACCTACACCGGCGACCAAGGTGCAAGCGTCGCCGATACCCTCGCCGCTCGTGCCGGAGCACTGCGCAGTGCACTGCTTGCGAAGGAGCAAGGCGAAGCGGGGGCGAGAACGAAGAAGATGGACGCCCCTCTCGGCGCTCTCGCGGTGCTGTTCATGATCATGCTGCTCGTACCTGCGGCGGTGAACATCATGGGCGTCTGAAAGTCCAAAATCTACTGCGGTGGAATGAATTCAACGCTCAACTACCGACGTGAGCAGCAATAACACTGCATCCGGGCATTTGACATGCTCGTCGTGTCGCCGCCGCCGATATGGTGACCATCATCCAGCTCTATCGTCACAGTTGTACATGAACCACATCGAAGGGGAACCAAGGACATGTCCACACCACGTACCGCAGTCAACCGACTCACCGCGAGAGCAACCGCGCTTTTCCTGCTGGCGACGCTTACCTACACCCGGATCGTAGAACGCGCTGGCGGCCGCAAAAGCGACCGGGGCTACAGCATGGAAACAGTCATCATCACCGCCGGCCTGGTGTTGCTCGCTATTCTGATCGTCGCAGGCATCACGGTCGTCGGACAGCGCTACCTCTCCCAGATCCAGTAGGTCGACCTGCTCGCCCAACGAGTCAGGGGGACAACGATGATGGACACTGCTACACCAGGATCTCTTCGAGATTGGTGGCGTCGTGCAAACAGGGATGATCGCGGCGCAGCACTGGAGACTGTGGTCGTATTCGGGGTCGTCCTGCTGCTTTTCCTTATCGCAATCCAGGCGGCACTGTATGCCCACGCCCGGACAGTGGCAATCGCGACAGGGGAAGAGGCTCTGAGACAAGCCCGTTCACAGTTCGGTAGCTCTGCCGCCGGCACCGCGGCCGGATACGCCTTCGCCTCGACAGCCGGCCCGACGACCTTGCGCGCTCCCGTCATCGTCGTCAACCGAGGACTACGGGATGCAACCGTCCAAATCATCGGACAGCCGATCCGACTCATCCCATTCTTCCCCCTCGATATCAACGTCAGCGAGACACTCCCAGTCGAACGAGTCACCACCCCAGGTACCCGATGATGGGCATCGCAGCGCTGTCGGGCCAGCTCCACCTGATGAGAACCGACGATCGAGGATCTGCTCTACAGACCGTGATAGTCGCGCCCGCAACACTTCTGATGATCGCCCTCATCGTCACCTTCGGTGTGCTCGCCCAAGCGCACCAAAAGGTCGAACACGCAGCAAACGAGGCCGCACGGACCGCCTCGATCGCGCGAACGGCGTTCGCCGCCGCCCCCGACGCACAAACTGCAGCCCGCAACGACCTGGAAGCTCGAGGCCTGACGTGCAGCGTCCTCAACGTCGGCACCGATCTCAGTGGATTCCGGACACGCCCCGGAGTCACCGCCTCGGTATCAGCCACCGTCACCTGCGTCGTGTCACTCGACGCGCTCGGATTCCCACAGATCATGGGCTCACGCACCATCACAGCGACCGCTGTCTCGCCCATCGACACCTACAGGGAGCGAATTCGATGACAACCGCGCTACGCCGCGCCATCACGGCCCGCACCCGCCACGACACCCACAAGGACGCCGGAACAATTGCGATGTGGAGTGTCATCACAGCTATGGCCCTCCTGATCATGATGGGCCTCGTCGTCGACGGCGGAGGAAAAGTACAGGCTAAACAACGAGCCGAACAGGTAGCGGAGGAAGCCGCACGCGGTGCCGGTCAAGCCGTCATCGAACCCCTCGCGGTCCGCGGAACCAGCGTTGTAGTCAACCCGCTGACCGCACAACTAAGTGCAACGAAGTACCTCGCGGCCGCAGGAATTCCCGGAGTAGTTGTCCCGACCGGGCCGACAACCCTCCTGATCACCACCACAACGGTGTATCAACCCCGCGTTCTCGGTTTGATCGGAGTTGGCCCGCAACAGATCATCGGAACTGCAACCGTCAACCTGAACCGAACCAACCTCGGAGTGCCTGGCCTTCCATGAACACCCCACACGTGAACGACGACGCGCAGTACTTCCGCGCCCCGAACCCGGTGACGAAGGACGCGGCGTGGTCGCCCACGGCGGGAACCTGCGCAACTTCGGCCACCCTGCTGCAGTCGGAAAGGGCAACACGATGACCACGATCCGACGCCGGTTGACCGGGCTGATCTACCTCCTTGTCACATTTGCCCTTGTCGTAGGAATACCGCTTGCGCTGTGGGCATTTCGAGGAAACCCGATCCCCAGCGCGCTGCCGGATATCGATCAGATCAAGACTGCGCTGACCGAACAAGACGACGGATACCTGTTTCTTGGATTCGTCACCTGGATCGGCTGGCTCGCATGGCTCAGCTTCGCCTTCAGCATCATCATCGAACTGTGCGCAGCACTTCGCGGGATCAAGCCCCCTCGATTGCGCGGACTAGGACTCCAACAACGAGGTGCATCCGTTCTCATCGGCGGTGCCCTCCTTCTGATCACCGCAGGCACAGCAACTGCTCAACCGCTGACCGCCAGCGCATCGCCGGCCCTGACCACGCCCGCCCACTCGGCCCCGGTGACGGTTGAGAGACAACAACAGCTCCATCCCGCGCAACACCCGGCACGGCCTTCTATCGCAGAGACCGTGACGGTTCAACGCGGAGACAGTCTCTGGAAGCTGGCAGAAGAACACCTCGGCGATGGGTTTCGCTACCAAGAGATCAAGCAACTCAATGCCGACGTGATCACGGACGACGGGTGGCTTCAGCCCGGTTGGCAACTGAGCCTTCCGGCTGCCGCACCGAACCCGGTCGAGGGCGCATATACCGTCGAACAGGGTGACAGTCTCTGGACGATCGCTGAGCGATACCTGGGCGATGGAAATCGTTATGCGGAAATAGTCAACGTCGACGGAACGTCTACTTTGACGACAATTCACGAGGGACAGCAACTGAAAATCGGGGTAGCCGCACCCGGAACCGCGACCGAGGCTCCTGTCGCTGAGCCCGCCCCTGTTGTCGAACCCGCCCCCGTTGCCGCGCCTGCGCTTGCGTCCGCCCCTGAGGCTGCGTCCGTTGCTGAGCCGGAAACAGTGCCTCCTCTGCCCGCACTCGCTGGTACCGATGTACCGGAACAAGCAGAGATGGTCCCAGGGGGAGACGAACAGACCCAAACAGAAGCCGCGGCGGCCGCAGCGGCCGCGGCGAAGATCTTCGGTATCGAGCTGAACAGCGTGTCGTCACCTGTGCCTGCGGCCGAACCAGCACCGGCGCCGGTTGCCGCCGAACAAGCGCCGGTGGCCGATCCCGCTCCCGCGCCGCCGGCCGTGCCCGCACCGGCCGTGCCCGCACCGGCCGTGCCCGCACCGGCCGTGCCCGCACCTGCCGTGCCCGCACCTGCCGAGCAAGCGCCGCCGGCCGTGCCCGCGACGGTTGCTCCCGCTCCTGTACCCGCGGCAATTCCACTGGCTTCTGGAAGCAATGAACAGGTCCAGATCCAGGCAGCGGCCAGCCCGAGCGACGACGTTCAGAACGAGAACAGCACCCTGTGGCTCGGAATTTCAGCCCTGGCGGCAGTTGGCCTCGCCGGGGCATTTGGCCTACGTCGACACCGCCAGCAGCACGGCCGGCGAAGAGGAGAACGGATCCCAGAGACCACAGGGCCGGGGGCTCTCGTGGAGGAGCAAATCCATTCTGCTGCTGACGACACCGTCCTGCTCCGTCTCGACGCTGCCCTCCGGGTCGTCGCCGAACAAGCTCGATTGACGAGCAAGCCGTTGCCGGCCCTTCTCGGTGTTTTTGTTGGCACCGATGCCGTGGAGCTGGTGACTCTGGATGATCCGAGCCTGCCCGCACCGTGGATCAAATCCGCCGACACTGGGGCCTGGACGCTGCCCTTCGACGCTCGTGTTGCCCCCGCCTCCACTTCCGTCAGCCCTTATCCCGCCCTCGTCACTCTCGGCTCCGCCGATGGCAACACTCAATTTCTCCTGAACCTCGAAGAACTGGGCCATCTGTCAATTTCGGCACGTCCGGATCACGCCTTGGGCGCTCTGCAAGCGCTGGCTTTGGAACTCGTCGAATCTCCACTTGCAGACAACCTGCATCTGACGCTGATCGGTTTCGGTCACGAGCTTCCAGAGCTGTTCGGCAACGGCCGGATCGAATACGTAGACAATCCGGACGACGTGCTCGCCCGACTCGCCCGACAAGCGAAGCGTGATCAGGACACCTTCGTCGAGCAGCACATCGATAGCGTCGCTGAGGCGCGTTCCATCTACGAGACCAGCGAGATGACCGCACCCGAGGTCATCCTCGTCGCAGAGCGTTTGACCCCTGAACAGCAGCATTGGCTCGATGAAATCCTCTCCTCCACACCGAGAGTGGCCTTCGCGGCGGTGACGCCCTCCGCCGAAGTTTCGTCGGCCGCTTGGAAGCTCGACATCGTCGACCGCAACGTTGCGAGATTGGTCAAACACGATGCGGAGGGCGGTTTCACCTTCCAGCCAGCGTTCCTCAAGGCCGAGCAATATGCAGGGATCACCGCATACCTCTCGACAGCGACTCAACCGTCGATTCCTACCGAGTCGTCCATGTACGACCATTGGGCTGCAGCGGAAGTCGACGCCGAGCTCTCGACCCCGGATCACGCCCTTGCATACCTGGACACGGTGACTACGCCTGATGACACAGATCGATTTGTCCTGGGAAGAATCAACACCCCGGACACGTCCCTCGACCCGACCGACATCCCGTCCTACGCCCCTGATGCCACATACTGGACGCCCCCGGAAGCGTTTGTGGATGAGAACGCACCCGAGACACCCGCTGCGGCGGATGTCCCTGGTTCGGGACATCTTTGGCTTCATGTCCTCGGTAAGCCGTCCGTGACCACGCTCTCCGGGCAACCTCCCAAGGATGGTAGGGAAGTGTTGCTGACCGAAATCGCAGCACTACTCTCGATCCATCCCGGTATCAAACATGACTCGATCGACAAAAAAGTCTGGCCTGCAGACAATTTCGACAAACTCCCTCCTGAGGAGCAGCCCAAGAAGAAGGCGACGCGTCGCCAGAACTACCTGTCCCGCCTTCGGAATTGGCTAGGCGAGACAGAAGGCGGCGACCAGGCCTTCCCGAAGCACGGAGACCGCACAGGCCGCACCGGCTACCGACTGCACCCAGACGTGCGGTCGGACTGGGACTATTGGCAACAACTGATCGATACGACACCGTCGGCAGCGTCCGATGCCGAACTGCGCGCCGCCGCTGAGCTGGTCACAGGTCAACCGTTCGCCGGGACCAGAGCAGATCGATACGGTTGGGCCCGAAACCTGCAGCAGCACATGATCTCAACGCTCACTGATGCGCTGGAGGAGCTCGCTACTCGACAGATCAAGACCGGAGATCTTGCAGCAGCGCTCACAGCCGCAAATCGAGGCATTGCGGTCGAACCCTACAGAGAGGGACTGTGGCGACTCGCAATCATCGCCACCCACGGGAGCGACGAAATCAGCACCACCCAAGAACTGATAGACCAGATGCTCGCAAACCTCGCCGATATCGACGTCGATCCCGAACCCGAGACAGACGAGCTCCTGCGAGCGCTCTCGCAGTTCCACAACGGCGGCGATCGCGTCTATCGGATCGGAGCTATAGCGAGTTGATGAAGAAGCGGTCAGTCGAAGTGTCCGAAGTGTCCGGTGAGCGAGTTACTGTCGCAGCAGCCGCGCCGCTACCGTCGTCGCAGAAGTACGCACGGGGAATCAACATAGGGGGTCAACGATGATCAGCACACGACGCCGTACAGGCGCGGCAGTCCTCGCGGTAGTCGCCGCGGCGAGCATCAGCGTCGCATGCGGAACCGGCGACACGGAGGCAGCGCCGGTGACAAGCACCCAGCCGGTCCTCACGGGCCCAGCGGGGGTCGACAAGTCCCCTGAGCAGCAAGCCACCGACAGCGCTGTAGCCAAGGTCGCGGAGTTCTATGCGGCCCAGGGAGCAATCGAAGCCAACCCGGCGACACCGGTGGAGGAACTTGATCGGGTGGCAGGCGGACCGGTCTCGGAGGGATACAAGGCAGATATTCTGCTCCGTCGATCGCAAGGCATCACCAGCACCGGAGCGATCGCCGTCGTCAACTCGACTGTCACGGATCTGTCGGCTCCGAAGGATGCGGATGGCAACCCCGTCCCGTCTCCGGACGGAGCGTGGGTGAAGACAGTGACCTGCACCGACATCTCCGGTTGGATCACCACGTTCCCGGATGGAACTCCGGCGACTCTGCCGGACCGCGGTCAGTTCGAAACAGCTCAGATCACCGTTAGGAACGCGGCATGGCCCGACTCCTCCGGGTGGCGTGTAACCAGTCAGACCACCGTGAAGACCGATACTTGCACCAGTTAGTCGTGTCCCCGCTTGTCCGCGCTCGCATTCGTCTCGGGAGATGTTGTGCAGAACAGTAGTTTTCACCGAACTGCGGTGGTGCGGAGTCTTTTCTATGCGACGACACTCGCTGTCACCATGACCCTGACTGCGCCCTACGCGACGGCGCAACCCGGTGCGGGTGGCGCAAGCGCAGATGTACTGGGTAGTCGTGCCGGTGGACAGACCGTCATAGTGCAGGGCAGCTACACGACTGTGCCGTCTCCCTCGGCGGGCGTCGGCCCGAGTTCAGGTGCCGGCACATCGATCCCTGGAGGCGAGTCTGCGTCATTCGGCGGCGGGGGAGGTGCGCCCGCACCGAGCGGACCTCAACAGGCGCTTTTCCCGCAACCGGACGGGACCCTCGGAGTCATCACACAGGGGCAGCTCGACGCGTGCGCCGGGTTGAGTATCACCAACTGTGTTCAGTTGCCGGACACCGGCATTCCCGGTACCCCACCTGCTGTGATCGACGTAGCAAATCTGGTCAACGCCGCGGTCACCGCGCTCCAGGTCGAACCCATCGACATCGGCATCGTTCCGGAACCCGCAAACAGCCCTGGCGGTCGCACCGGTCTGGTCGGGATGAACAGCTGGATCTGGGTTGCGAACCCGAGGGAAGCCACTGTCGGTCCGATCAACAGGACCGTCACCACCGGGGCAGTCACGATCAATATGAACGCAGTCAATACCGGACTCATCGTCAACTACGGCGACGGTCTCCCCACCCTGCCCCCACTGTGCCCGGTGACCTCGGTCCCGTACACCGACGTCGCCCTGGGCCTGCCGTCGCCGACCTGCAACCACTTCCTCCAAAAAGCATCGAATCTCGAACCGGGCGGCACCTTCAAGGTGTCCGTGACGTCCGCGTGGGTTGTGACGTGGACCGCGGTTCTGCCGGGCCAGGTCGTTGGCGGAACCCTACCCACCACCGCCACAGCTACCACCGACGTCCGAGTCGGCGAGCTGCAGGTACTGGTCACCAACTGATCGTCCGCACATCTTGCTTACGAAACTTACAGTAAGTACTGTAAGGGGCATGAAGACCAGTGCGCGCCCGTTGCTCGACAACCCCGTCGACGCGGAACTCTTCGTGGGCCGGGGCAGTGAGTTGTCTGCCATTTGGGCCGCCTTGAACGCCGAGCTGAACGTGCTCTTGACAGGCGATCGGGGATCGGGCAAGACCTCGCTATTACGCCACCTGCAGCTCGACAGCAGATCTCCCTTCACTGGTGCACGCAGAGAAGGCGACTTTCCGATGACCTACGTCCGGGTGGAGGGCATCGCTGACGGCCGGACATTGCTGGCCCGCATCGTCGAGACCGTGACCGGCACGCCGGCGGCCGAGAACGACGGCCCCGACGCGCTGTTGCGAACCTTGACCGACCACCGACAGCAGTTCGTCGACGACACACACAAGCGGTGGGCGGAGGAGAGCGACGACGGAGCCGAGCCGACGGGGACGCGACTGTTTCCGGTCATCATCGTCGATGACGTCACCGCTGCAGCAGGCCATGCGCTGTTCGGGCAGTACCGCGACGAGGTGTGGTCGACGGGGTACCTGTGGGTGGTCTCGGTGCGTGAGAACGATCGCGCTGGACTGCTGACGCCGCCGGCTGACGCGTTCTTCGAGAAGATCGTCGAATTGGGTCCGTTGTCACCGGCGGCGACGATCGAGCTGGTCACTCGTCGGCTCGGAGTCGATCCGTCGTCGGTGGGGGAGATGTTGGCCGACGTAGTTGGAGGGAATCCCCGCGATTTGGTGGGGGCCCTACGAAACTTCATGCAAGACCCTGAGTCCTACGACGCCAACGCACAGGCCATCGGAGCCAGAGACGCTGCCATCTACGCGCTGGGTCGCTCTGCGTCGATGCTGGCGGCCGAATTGAAGGCACGAGGCACAGTGAGCGCATCCGACGAGGACCTCCTCGCGGCACTCGGGTGGTCACGTCCCCGCGCGGTGCAGGTCTTCAAGCAGCTCGACGAAAACGGCTTGGTACGGAGCAGCGAAGTGTCATCCGGACCGGGAAGACCTCGACGTGTGTACGAGCTGACTCCGGCCGCGGAGTGGATGCGGCTACGCGAAACCGAATCGGAGACAGCGACATGAGTGCCGACCTGCTGCGCCGGTTGCGAGAGAGCAAAGCGTTCGATCCCACTCCCACCCCGGACCGCATGTCCCAGGTACATGTTCCGTTCGACAGCCTCACGGACAGCACCGGCGGTGAGTACGAACAACGCTTCGTTGCAGCTGTTCTGCGTCGTGAACGGGTGGCCCTCATCGGTGCCAGCGGCTCCGGGAAGTCGTCGATCACCGAGTTCGTGTTGAACGGTCAACAGGCCGAAAATGTTGCGGCGCTGAGGATTAGACTCGGCATGCAAACCGATTCCCTGATCTCCGACCCGGCCGAATTCCCCAGGCTGTTGGTCAACACCATCGCCAGGCGGCTCGAAGAAAACAAAGCCGTGCAGAAGGTCGCGCGCGAGGTGCGCGGTGCTTCTCGGCGTCCGGTCAAGGTTTCCGTCGGCGCCGGACTGCCGTGGCTGGCGGGAAATCTTGGCATCGAGCTCGGCAGCGTGGTGAACGAACCTCTGCAGGGGGAGGAGGTTCTCGAACAAGCTGTTCGCGTTCTGGAGTTGATCTCGCACAGCGGCCTGGTGCCGACGCTGGTGCTCGACGACACGGACCAGTGGATCCGCCGTCCGGGCATCGGTACCGATCCGGAGCCGCGGATCGCGTTGTTCTTCGGCCCGACGTTGAGAATGATCGCCGAGCGGCTGCCGGCCGCGTGTGTCATCGCAGTGCACGACGAGTACGTCAGCAACCCTCACTACGAGCAAGCGCGTGAATTTCTCCACACACGAATCACGTTGCCCACGTTGGCCGATCACAGAATGCTGGGGCGGATCGTCACCAAACGCGCTCGAAACGCCGTAGGAGATCCGAGCATCCGCCGGGGTGAAGTCGTCGACGAGGACGGATTGAGGAGGCTCTTCGATCACTACGGTGCCGATCGCAGCGTCCGCCGGGAGTTGAGTGTTCTTCAGGATGCCTTGGCGCGAGCGTGCGATGGTGGAGCAGACGTCGTCGGAGCCGAACACGTGGTCTCAGCGATAGCCGCTGGCTAGGGAAACCCCGGCTTTCGATCTTCGTCGCTCTCGTCGGAGTTCCTGTACTCGAACTCACAGGGCCGACGCACCCGCCACCTCGGCGGCACCCCGCAAGCGACGAGATCACCGGTCGTGATCGAATGACGGATCCCAGTGATGATCGACAGCGTCGTTCCACTGATCGAGATCGGCAGCGGAGAACAGATGCTGGTTCGATTCGGTGACCAGGAACCCGGTGTCCCTCCATGCTTTCAAGTATGCGGTGTTCTGTCCATCCTGGTGCGCTCGTTCGATCAAGTTGTCGATGTCAGCGAGCATCGCTTCCTCTGTAATTTCGCGAGGTGTGTCGCTGTCGGGGTCGAACATCATTGGATCATTGGGTCCGGGTTCGCGACCGAACTTGTCGACGAATGCCTGGCGTTGCGCTGCCAGAGCCTCGATGAATTCAGCGGAGCCAGGTGTGTCGTCGGTCCACGAAAGAGTACGTCCACCATCGGGATTCAAACGCTTCTGCACGTAGTTCGGATCCCCCGCGCGGGCATTGACCAGTGCTGCGTGTTGTTCACGGGAGGATTCGTGTACGGCGAGCCGTTTCTGTCGCTGTTTGACCTTGCGTGCGCGCTTGTCGCCGGTAGAGCCTCGTCCTGTAGCCATGATCCTCAGGGTGTCAGAACCCACCATCGACTGGTTCTGTGTTGGTGATCAGTGTTGCGGATTCGAGATCCTCGCGAACGGATAGTCCAGTCAGGTCGAAGTTGGACGCCTACACCCAGCAGTGCAGCTTCATGAGGTTGGTGGTTCCCAGCGGCGGGAGTCCGTCGTCCAGTTCCCGGAGTCGGCCGTACAGGTCTCGCATGGCGTTCTTGTCGGGAAGGTGTTCGGGTTACGGCCGTCATACGACAGAGCGCGATTATTACTCACCCCGCACCGCATCAGTCGCGGACAGCCACCGTCTCAGATATGGGTGCGCGTCGCGTAGGCGTGGGTGGATGGTCATGTAGTCGACAAACCAGGCCGACAGTCCGTCCCATTTGGTGCTGTCGCCGGCCGGCACCGTGGACCAGCCCAGTTCTTCGAGTGTCCAATGGGCTTTGGCTGAGTTCCGCAACATGGACGTGGTAACCCAGTTCGCGTCGTCGTCGGTGCCGCCCCGGGCAACAGGAACAAGATGGTCAATGGAGGGGAACAATTCCCAAAATCCGATGTGGGTTCTGTCCATGGCCCAATGCGGGTCGGCTGGAAATTGGTCAGGCAAGACTGCGGAAAGCAATCGCAATGCACCGGGATGTACAAGACGATCGCCGCTGTACCTGTCGATGAACCCATCCCGGTAGAACACTCGCAGACTTTGTCGTTCGGTGTAGCGTCGAGCTGCCTTCGCGGTGGACACGAACGGGTAGTCAGTCGCTAGAATATCGGCCGCACGTCCGTTGTCGCCGCTTGTTAACGCCGTGCACACATCGGCAAGTACGTGGGCCTTGTCTGCGTTCGCTGTCGACGTCATAGCTGCCAGTGTGCAGGGTGGCCGGCAGCATTCGGCGGATCACGTCTTCGACTTCTGGCGACACCCAGGATTCGGGCGGTCGCTGTAACGAAAAACTCGGGTCGCAGCGGTACGCCGGTGACGCACGAATCGAAGGGCCAACAACGCAATGAAATTTCTTCACGTTTGCGCCGCAGTTGGGGCGTTTACAATCATGCAGGTCTCCGTAGTGAGTTGCGGCGAAGAAGATGAACCCCAGGTGACGCAACGTTCCACAACGCCTGTGACCTCTTCAGTTCTCCCTTTGGGAAGTGAATCTCCGAAGATCTGGGCGGCGGGAATGACCGAGGAGGTCTACGTCGGCTTGGGTGTTGTCTCACAACAGACCAACTTTGGAAAGATCCGTGACAACGGCCCGAAGCCGCTCCTGGTCGACACCCTTGCCTATCAATTTATCCTGAATGCACCGATTCGGTGACGTGTTGGGTGTGAGTTGCGTTGTCGGGCATCGATGCGGTTGCGGGCGTGGGTGGTCG
>NZ_LVCV01000465.1 GCF_001647195.1 Rhodococcus sp. EPR-157
TTTCGGCCGTACACGTTCTCGAACACCGTGATCCACGGCTTCTCCCACGGCCAGTGCGTGGGGAGGTGCAGGGTCAGCTTTCGTGCCGATGACGCGATTCGGGTAGGGACGGTGATCAATGTCCGGCGGACGGTGTCGGTGTGTGCTTTCGCCAGCGTGGGGTCGCCGGTGAGGGTGGCGGGGGCTCGGGTGAGGTTGAACGCCAGCACCGCGCAGACCAGCCAGGCAGCGTTCGCACAGAATTTTCCAGACGGGAGGTGGGCGAGGGCGGAGTTTTTCAGGTCGGCGTGGACCTGCTCGATGATCGCGTGTGCCGGCGGTGGGTCTTGTCGGCGGCGACGGTATCTTCCACCTCGGGGTCGGTGGTGGTGAAGAACGCGTGGAAACGCCACACGTCGAACAGCGTGCGCTGACCTTGGTTTCTTCTTGGGGCGCAGGTCCGGGATCCGACGCACCACCAGGCGGCCGGGTACGCAGTGCGCTTTCTTCTGCGTGGCGAACGCGGTGAACGGGATTTCCGCGACCTCAGCGGTGGAGATCCACGACTGGGTGTCTTCGTCGTAGATCGCGGAGTCCGCCCGCACCAACGTCGGTGACACCTGCTGCCTGGCAGCGGGGATCGGATGCGCCATCGTGGTCGGACACCGTCCGGAGTCGGTCCACGGTTCGCAGGGTGTCGGCCACCATCCGGCGCCGCGCGGTGACCCGACGGACCCCTTCCGCAGGCGCTGTCCGGTGATCACCGGCGCCGCGCCGCTGGTGGTGATCAGCGAGTTCAACCCTCGGATTCCGGAGTAGCCGTAGCTCGAACATTGCTTGGCGTGGTCGTGCACTTCGATGATCGAGTCGTCGATGTCGACCACGACCCGCCCGGGTGCCTTTCCCGGCGAGCAGCGGTGTCGTCTGTGCCAACGCGATCAGCATCCTGGAGGCGACGGCGTCGAGTTGGCGGACGTGCCCGAAGGTGAACTCGCGAAGGAACGATCCCAACGTCGACGGTGCGTACGGCCGGTCGAAGAGTGTACCCATCGCTCCGTGCCGAAGTACGGCGGTGTCGGCGATGGAATCGGCGCCGAGGACCATCGCCCCGACCACGGAGGCGACCTTGAGGCCGGAGTTCGCGCCTTTGTCGGTCGGGACGCTCAGGTGCTCCTGCGCCAGGTCCTGCAACCCGGATCGTCGAAGAGAGCCGCGGCGACAGGTCGGGTGTGACACAACACCTGGGTGTTGAGTCAGGCGGAGCCCGGCGACAACATCCACCGTAGCCAACATGCACGACGAGAATTCGAGAAGCAGGTCGTCGTACCGACGATTCGAATGAACGCCCTACTGCGATATGAGGTTAGGCTCACTGATGTCACCGTCGCCTTGCTGGTGATGGGGTGAACCTTTCGGGCAAGCACCATGGTATGGCCGAAATTTTTGGATGCTGCGAACGACTCCGGTTCCTGTGGCGAATCGAAGCGCAGAGCGGATTGGTGGGATGCGGCGGCAAAGCGATTGAGGGCCGGCCTCGACGAACAGATCCGCGTCCTTCTCGCTACGCCACAGAGCGGGCGGTGAACGATGTGCGAGTCCCACCGAGTCGCCGATAAAGGTGAACACCCTGGAGTCGAAGACGCAACCATCCGACAAGACACGTAGCTGCGCCGCGCGTAGACAGTCGAACCCCCAATCGGATGCGGGCTCAGCGTTATGGCCGTCGGCGCGCCTGACGACGTGCTGGATTCGGGGTGTCGGCAGCACCGGTTCAGTGCGTACGTACTGGCTGACCCTCGGGTCGTCTTCGGTGGCATATCCTGGAACGGCAGCCGAAGAGTGAGGTCGAAGCCGTGCGTAGAGGTTCCGGACAGTTGGAGGAGTCGATCCTTCGATTGCTCGGTGAGCATCATGAGTTGGCGGTGTCAGAGGCTCGGGAGTTACTCGGATCCGATCTTGCGCATACGACAGTGATGACGGCGCTGGGGCGATTACACGGCAAGAGGCTCGTCGACCGGGAACGACGCGGACGATCGTACGTCTACACCCTCCGCGCTCCCGTCGACGAGCTACCGGCCTTACGAGCAGCGATGCGGATGCGGACCGAACTCGATACGCGAGTCGAACGAGCCGATGTTCTCGCCAACTTCGTTGCATCCCTCGATCCGGAAGACGAATCCGTTCTCCGGAAGCTGCTCTCGGAAAGTTCCGCAAGGAACACGGACCACCGAATATGATGCTGTTGCTCATCGTTGCAGCGTTGCCGTGGATCATGTCGGTCGCGTTGAGAACGTACTGCGGCCCGATCGACGACGATGTCGCACCACGGGCGACGGTGACGGTCATCCCTGTCCTTGCGGCAGTCACGGCCTTCGCTGTCGCGGCGTCCACGACGGCGCTGGCATCGGTGCTGATCGCCTCACAACCTGCCATTGCAGTTACTGCTGGCGTCGGGATGATCGGGTGGGTTGTATGCAGGCTCGCACTGGTCGTCGGACACATCGCTCGCGTCGTCGCCAGCTCGCGAGATGCTGCGAAGTTCGGAGCTGAGGCCGACGTACGCGGCGGGACCGTTCTCGTCGAATCTACCGAGCCCGACGCGTTCGCCGTTGCCTCCGGTGGCGGCGCGGTGGTGATCACGACGGCGCTCGTCGCGGGGCTGTCGGATACCGAACTCACTGCGGTGGTCGAGCACGAACGCGCACACCTTCGCTTTCGGCACACCTTCTTCACGCAGATGGTCGAGATCGCGGCGCAGTTCGACCCGGTGCTTCGCCCCGCCGTCGGCCACGTCCGCCACGCGGCCGAACGCCATGCAGACGAGTGGGCTGCGAGGTATGACAGACATGCAACCATGTCGGCCGTGGCCAAGACGGTATTGCTCCGCGCCCACATCGCACGGCAATCGACTTCGTTGTCGAGCACGGGCGGCGACGTCGTACGCCGTGTCCGCGCTCTGACCGCGCCTCCGCCTCCGCCTCCACGTCGTACGGTTGTGGTCGCC
>NZ_LVCV01000466.1 GCF_001647195.1 Rhodococcus sp. EPR-157
AGAATCCGACCTCTATCTTTCGCTGAGGAACTCTCCCCACCGGGAAGTTGGTACGTCAGATTCCCGCGACACCAGCTAGTTGCCCGATGCCGTAGGTGATGATCATGGCGATCGCCCCGCCGATGACTATTCGCGTCACCGCGGGCCTGCAGGGGGCTCCCCCGAGCCATGCGCTGATCGTTCCGGTCGCGGCCAGAGCTATCACGACCACCGCGAACGTCACAGCGATCCGAATCGAAGTCGGAAGCAGCACGATCGCAAGGAGCGGCAGTATTGCACCAGTGACGAACGCGATCGCCGATGAAAGAGCCGCTTGCCACGGGCTCGTCAACGCGTCCGGATCTATTCCCAGTTCGATATCTACGTGAGCGGCGAACGGGTCCTGGGCGGTCAATTCCTCTGCAACGATGCGGGCAGTCTCCGGAGACAAGCCTTTGTCCTCGTACATCGCCACGAGCTCTGCGAGCTCCTGATCGGGTTCTTCGTCCAGTTCTCGGCGTTCCTTGTCGAGTAAGGATCGTTCGGTGTCGCGCTGAGTGCTCACAGAGACGTATTCACCCAGTGCCATCGACACCGCCCCGGCGACAAGGCCTGCGGTACCGGCGGTAAGGACGGGTCCGCGTTCTGCGGTCGCGGCCGCGACTCCCACCACCAATCCGGCAACGGAGACGATGCCGTCGTTGGCCCCCAGAACTCCCGCGCGGAGCCAGTTCAATCGTCCCCCGACATCGCTGTGAGGTTCGGCCTCATGTCCACCGGGCACTGGATCTGTCATATTCGCCTCCTGTTCGGGTCCGTACCGATCACCGTTCTCCGAAGGACACCGGCCAGCCCTTCGTCATCACTGGCCAGGACCGATTGGTGCGGGTGCGGAGGACACTGCGTCCTCCCATGCCGCGCGTGCCCCGGACTCTCCGATTCGATACACCTGCACCATCGTGGCTACTCCGACCACGACAGCGAGTACGGCGACAGCGATCGATTGCCACCGGACCGGCCGCGTCCCGCGGCGCTCCCGAATGTGCTGAACCACGAGCAAGGCTGCGACAAGAGCCAGTCCCAGTGCGAAGTAGAGCATCGAGTCGCCGAGTTCGGCGTGCGTCTGCACCGAGGCCCCCTCCGGAACCCGCTTCTCAAGCCATTCCCCCGCATCGGTGGTCAACGGTGTCAGGGCAAGTGTGAGTACCGCGAGCACCGCGATCAACCAGACGAGCCTGCGGCGCAACGGAGCCCAGATACTCGACACGATGGCGAGCAACGCGGTGAGCGGGGCGAGCACCACGATGAAGTGCACCAGCAGCACATGAGCGGGCAGGCCATTGATCGTCGACACACGGATCTCCTACTGTCCGGGCGTGCACACGCACAACCACACCTGAATACTACAAGAGTTGTAGTATTCAGGCTGGTGTCGACCACAGCACTCCCGGGCCGGTGATCATTCGCCGAAGAATTCGGTCGTAGAGTTCCCCCAACAATCGCACCGTGTCTCGGTCGAACAATGCTGTCGGGTAGACGATTCCAACGTCCATCCCGATCATCCGGCCGCCGGCGTCGCGTCGCTCCACAAGGTGAAAATGCAGATCACATTTCGCGATGCCCAACGGTCGGGGCGTGATGTCGACGTGTGTGGCGCCGAGATCGATTTGCGAGTCGGTGAACACATCCAACGACAGCGCAACCTGGAAGAGCGGATGTCGCCCGAGGTGCGGTTCTGGGTCGATATGTGCCGCGACCGTCTCGAACGAGACGCTCGAATGATCCAGGGCCCGTAATTCGCTCGCATGCGCAACGGCGATGACGTCCTCGAACGTCACCGCTGCGGCGATATCGGATCGGATCGCAACAGTATTGACGAACGTACCGACGATCGCTTCCAGCTCCGGATCTGTGCGGCCAGCGATCGGCGTCCCGATGACGAGATCGCTCGTGCCGTTCATACGAGCGAGAAGCACCAGGAGACCGGCCCTCAGAACGGTGAACCGGCCGGTTCCATTGGCGTGGGCGACCCGATCGACCCCCTCGGTGATGTCGACGGCCAGCTGCAGGTCGATTCTGTCGCCGGTGAAGTCCCAAGACGCGGTTCTGGGACGGTCGGTCTCGACAGCAGTATCGAAAGCAAGGCCTTCAAATTCTCGGCTCCAGAAGTCGAGATCCGGCACCCCCGGGCGCTGCGCTGCCCAGACGCTGAAGTCGGCGTACTGCAGCGGCATCTCCGCCCAGCCCGGTGCGCTTCCCAATGCGCGAGCTCGATACGCGACAGTGAAATCCTGCGCCAGCAGGCGGAGGGACCAACCGTCTGCTGCGATGTGGTGCACCGTGCACGCAAGAAGGTGGATGCCCGGTGCCTTCTCGAACAGTGTCGCCCGAATCGGAAGCTCACCGCGAACATCGAACGGTGCGGCGAGGACCTCGTCGACCGCGTGCGGATCGAACCCCGCAACGCCGAGAACGGACTGCAGCCGCGATGGATCGTCGACAACCACTTGCCGCGGACCCCACGGTGAATCCGGGTAGACGGTGCGCAGGCTCCGATGCCTGACGAGTACGTCTATGAATGCTGCTGCGGCTGCGGAGGTGTCGAATGGTCCGGTGATCTCCATGGTGAACGGGAGGTTGTACAGAGGCAGCTGTGCACGGCGGTCGATGTGCGTTTGTTGCGGCGCCAGTGGGATCACCGCAATGCTCTCCGATGCGCCCGGCACCGGACGCCCCTGGCGCGGGCGATGGGGTGTGTGCGTCTCGATGAATGTCGACAGTGCCCGCACCGACCCTGCATCCACCAGGTCTCGTATCCCGATGTCGACATCGAGGTCGGTGTTCAGGCGTGCGATGACACCGGTGGCAGTGAGTGAGTCGCCGCCCAGGTCGAAGAACGATGCATGCATATCGATGGCCGCGAGGCCGAGAACATCCGAAAATGCCCGCGCTACTGCCTCTTCTGTACAGCTCCGGGGTTCTGTGTCCGCTCCGGTCGCGACGTCGAGCTCGGGTTCGGGTAGCGCTGTTCGGTCGAGTTTGCGGTTGACGGTCAGCGGTAGCGACTTGAGCATCGTGATGGTCGCGGGTACTGCAGATCCCGGAAGTGTGTTCGCGAGAAATCGTCGGACCTCCTGCGGATCGAGAGGCTGTGCTCCGTCGCAGACGATGTAACCGTCGATGCGTAGGTCACCACTATGGGTACGTCGGGTGGTGGATGCGGCGGCCGTGACTCGGGGATACGACCGGAGTGCGGCATCGATTTCGCCGAGTTCGACGCGATTGCCGCGGATCTTGACTTGATCGTCGGTCCTTCCGACGAACGCCAGGGAGCCGTCGGCCCTCGATCGTGCCATGTCGCCACTACGGAACAGCCGTCTACCGTCTCCACCGAGCGGGTGTGCCACGAATCTCGTTGCGGTGGCGGCGGCCCGGTTGCTGTACCCCCGTGCGATACCGGTGGTCG
>NZ_LVCV01000467.1 GCF_001647195.1 Rhodococcus sp. EPR-157
TCCGATACCGATTGCCTCGTCGGCGACCAGGGAATCGGTCATGGTGACACTGCATGTGGTTTCGGTGGGGCCGTATGCATTGAGCATCCGGCGACCCGGGGACCATGCGGCGACGACGTCTCTCGGTGCTGATTCGCCGCCGATGATGATGGTCTCGATGTCGGTGAGGGCGGAGCAATCCAGTGTCGCCAACGCAGACGGCGTGATCAGCAGATGCGTGAGGTGGCGGCGCGCAAGCAGCTGCGTCAACTCGGGGCCCGCGTACACCCCCGGCGGGGCGATGACCAGAGTCGCCCCTGCCGCCGCTGATGCAAGGTGTTCGACGATGGCGGTGTCGAATCCAGGCGATGCGAGATGGCACACTCGCGACGATGCATCGAGACCATAGCTCGCCCTGATCTGCTGCACCAATGCCCCGATGCCCTCGTGAGTGACGACGACACCTTTCGGATCACCGGTCGAACCCGAGGTATAGATCACGTACGCCGCATTCTGCGGGAGAGCTGCGCCCTGCGCAGGTGGACGCCCTGCAACCACTCCGGGAAAATTCAGCCCGATCGAGGTGTCCGGTGTCGTGATTAGTGTGCATCGATAGATGGGTCGAGAGGCGCTTCGTTCGACCAGCCGCGCAGGTGTTTCGTTACCGACACGTGGGGTGCGCAGAGACAGGGGAAAGCATTGAGTGCGAAACGGTACTGGGACGGTATGGATCATGTCGTTAAGAGGTTCAAGGCGGTGATGACCGAGTTCGAGCTCGGTGACGACGGACGAGATGGCTGCATGCAGCTCGACGTGGTCTGGCAGAGCGAGCCGCGAATATGAGCGGCCGGCAACTGATCGTCGTTGACGTTCATACGACAGGCCCGTCGTTCGAGGTACACGATGCGTTCGAGCTTGCCGCGATCGACACCAGCACTGGTCGTGTGTGGGAACTCGCGTTCGCGCTCACGTCGTCGCAGCTTGGACGAGCGGACCCGACATTTCTTCAGATGAGCGGATACGACCGGCGTCGATTGGCGGACAAGGCTCAAGATGACGCTCCGCGAATTGAGGCAGAGCTCGCGGCATTGGGCGACGCACTCGCCGGCAATACCCTCGGCGGTGCCGACCCGGAGATACACGCAGCATTTCTCAGCAAAGTCTTTCATCGCCAAGGCATTCGATCACTCTGGCATCACCTGCCTGCAGATATCGCCGCTCTGACCGCAGGTGCACAGGGCTTACCTGCTACGAACATCCCACGATTGGAGATGTGTTGTGAGCTTTGGGATGTTGAACTAGCGGAGCTACCCTCGGCGCTGGAGCGGGCACGAGCGGTGGCAGAGTGCTTCGCTGCATTCGACCTCAGCAACGGACGAGCATCCGCCGAGGCGGCAGCACAGCGATAGCCGAGCATTGCGGATCGCCAGTGGGGGTCCTGCCTGGCTGCGAAGTCTGTCCGCGCGGCTCTTACAGGCGCAATCAGGGCCCTGACATGGGCGCTCTGGAACCGCAGAGTGGATGCGCGATTCCACCCGACGACGTCGGAGCGGGGTGTCAGTAGGACTGCAATCTACCCAGCGTGAGGAGTTGCTTGCGTAACTCATGGGGGATACGAGCCGAGGTGATGTCGGATGTGAAGGCGGCGAGGTAGACGTTCCCGTCGTGTCCTCGTCGAGCGATCGACGACAGTTGTTGAAGGCTTCGGCGGTGCGTGCGAGTCAGTGCGTCGACGATGTCCTTGAGTGGTTCGACTACCAGGTATGCAGGAGTGAAGTCCTGGGCTGCGGCCTGTCCGCTGTCGACCAGGGACACTCGCTGAATAGTGAAGCGCCACACTGCTTCCATGATCTGGATGTGGTTCAGCGACGTGTCCGACCCGTGGACTCGCGGCATAGGGGTGGGTGACGGTGCTGTCAACATCCATACGTGTGGGGTCTGTTCGGTCAGTGTGTCAACCAGTATCGGGGCCGCCTGGGCCGATGTGTGGGACGCAGTCTCGTGCAGTAAGTGACCCTCGGTCTGGGGGTGCCATCTCTGTTCGGCACCCCCAGACCGAGGGTCGATGTGAAGAGCGAGATCGCGGTCGCTCAGATCGATCAACATCGACACAGGCTTCTCGCAATCGTTGTGTCGGGTCGGGGTGCGTCGATCAGGAGGCGATCTTCGTCCCGGGGTCTCCAATACGTACGCGGAACATGCTGGTGAGCTCGTCGGCTCCGGTTCGGCCGCTGTCGGCAATTGGCTTGCTGTCGTATGAGTTGTGCGAGTCGGTGGCGAGGGATGTTGCGTAGTTGAGGACTTCGTCGAGAACGCGCCCGGGGGTGAGATCGTCGGCCAGTTTGTTCAGAAGTGGAAACTCGTCGAGCGGCAATGCGCGGAGAGTCTTTCGGACCGCATTGTTGACCTGCCCGACGAGCTTGCCGAGGTCGGCGGGCAGCGCCAGGTAGTTCTGGGCGGCAGCGTTGGTCGAGATCCGCGCCACCGTGGTGCCGATCGCGATGTATTCGTTGATCGGCAATTTCGATACCACCGTGCCGATCATGGAGCTGAACTGAGAAGCAAAAGTGATCACCTGGGGGGTCAAGGTGGCAAGCAGACCGGGGACGGCAAGCATGTCGCCGCGGCTGATCGCATCGGTCAGCTGCGAGACCGTCGTGGCCATCGGTGCGATATCGGCACCGGGAATGGTCATTTCTGCCACCTTGGCGCTCAGGGTGGAGATGTTGCCGGCGAGGTCGAGCGCAAGCTGCGGCACCATCAGGACGTTCCCCGATGTCACCGCGGTGTTCAGCTCTCCAAGAGTGTTGGTCAACGGTTGCCCGTCGAGTCCTAGCAAGGTGGTGACCACTCCAGCGACGGAGGAGGCGGGGTCGGAGGCGTCGATCTTCGAGCCCAGTTGGCCGAGGAACTGCGTGGCGATCGCATCGTTGGGGGTGTTGCAGTAGGTGTCCTCGGGATCGCAGACGTTGGCGGTGATGTCGTTGAGCGAGCCGAACCCTTCCGGCCGAGCGCCGACGAAACCAGTGCCTGTGGTCTTGGCTCCGAGTTGGATCCCGGCGTTCGGGTTTTGGCCCGGGTCGGCCATCAAACCTACTGCGAACATGCGGTCGGCGCTGATCGGGCCTGTGCCGTTTCCGATCTTGCTGGCCAGATCTCCGGCTGCATCGGCCCCTTGTGAGAAGCCGGTGAGACCGAACTTGGTGCCGGGGCATTCGGCGGCTTTGTCTGCAAGGTGTTGTGAGGCTCGGTCGATCGCTTCCTTCTTGCTGGTTCCGTATGTTTGCGCTTTGTCGTTCACGATCGTTGCGACATACGGCACTGTGTAGGTCTGCAGTTGCTGTGCCGAGAACTCGGACTCCAGTGGGTCCACGACACTGCGGAGCATGCCCACTGGCACGGTCGGATCGGCTTGTTCGTTCGTTTCCGTGGTGCCGGGGATGGCGACCAAGATGTTGTCCGGGCACGCGGGAGCCCTGCGTGTCAGGGTGAGGTGAGTCCACTGGTTCATAGCAACCCGGCCTGATGCAGGGCGAGATACGGATCGACACACATCATGACCATCA
>NZ_LVCV01000468.1 GCF_001647195.1 Rhodococcus sp. EPR-157
GCGGTGGAACATCTGACGGCGTTTCTCGGTGACTGGGTCCTCAATGCCCGCGCACTCGACGAGGTCGATTTCGATGCCACGATGCTCGATCTGCTGCGTTGGCACGGCGCCGAGGAAGTCGAGCACCGATCCGTCGCGTTCGAGGTGATGCAGTACTTCGATGTTCGCCCGGCTCGGCGACTGCGCACCTATCTCGCGATCGCCCCGACGCTGGTGTGGTTCTGGACCCGCGGGGTGCGGTTTCTGATGGAGCAGGATCCGACGTTGGCGCATCTGCCGCGGCGTAAACGTCGACCGACCTTGCGGGCGTACCGCGATGTCGCACGGCGGGGACTGTTCCCGTCTCCGGCGATGATCGCGGCTGCGTCGCTGCGGTATTTCAAGTCCGGGTACCACCCTGAGCGGGAAGGTTCCACCGAGCAGGCGGTCCAGTATTTGGCGTCGTCACCGGCCGCCCGCGCCGCCGCCCGATGAGGGGCCTGCGGCGTAGGTGGGCGCTCGTGACCGAGACCGTCGAGTCTTTTCGGCAGGGGAGGACGATCCCGCCGGATCTGTACGGGCGGGCGATACCCGATCAGACGGTCTCGTTGGTCACCGACGCGTTGGACAAATGGTTCGCCCTCCTCGACCGCAGCCAAAGAAACAACACCGATGGCAATGGCAGTAGGTGTGTGGCGGTTCCGGTTGCGCGGACGCTGGATTTGACCGTGTCCCGGCGGGAAGTGCTCTGTGTCGACGAGCAGGTCGTGCGTCTGACGTTCACCTCACCACAGGGCACAGACCTCCCGGCGTGGGCACCCGGAATGCACCTCGATGTCCACCTTCCGTCCGGGCGACGGCGACAGTATTCGCTGTGCGGTGACCCCGCCGACCGTTCCGACTACACCGTCGCGGTACGCCTGATTCCCGACGGTGGCGGCGGATCACAGGAGATGCACCGACTCGAGGTCGGCACCGAAGTGCGAGTGCGGGGACCACGCAACGGATTTCCGTTCGTTCCCCGTGGACAGGCGTTGTTCATCGCCGGTGGTATCGGGATCACGGCTATCCTGCCGATGGTGCGCGCCGCACAGTGTGCCGGGATGGACTGGCAACTGCTGTACTGCGGACGCAGTCGAGAATCGATGCCGTTCGTCGACGAGATCGAAGGGTGGGGGAGCCCGCGCGTTCGGATCCGCACCGACGACGTCGACGGTCATCCCACCCCTGCGGACCTCCTTGCCCAGGTCACCGGTGGAGCGGTGTACTGCTGCGGGCCACCGCCGATGATCTCGGCCGTGCGCACCACGGTCGACGCGACCGCAGCCACCCACCTGTACTTCGAACGGTTCTCTCCACCACCCGTCACCGGCGGCGTCGAATTCGAAGTCCAACTCGTCGAC
>NZ_LVCV01000469.1 GCF_001647195.1 Rhodococcus sp. EPR-157
AGGACGGATCCGCCGTCCATCTTTGCCACCGGAATGCGAGAAAATGCGTCTGTGAGGCATTCAGAGGGTGTTTCGGGGTGTCATCGTCCCCATGCCGTCGGCAGGTACCCGTAGTATGGACGGGTAACACACATAGCCCTTCGGATCCGCTCTGCCGAAACGGTCGTCCCAGGTGGGTCGATCGCCTCGGCGGAGCGAAATCGTGCGGTGGCACCACCAGGTGCGCACGCGGCAGCACCGACTTCGGTGCGAGGGGGTCGAAGACGCTGAAGGAGAACAACCGAACCGTGGCTGCCGAGAAGTCAGGTAAGACCGATAACAAAGATTATGGCGCTTCGTCGATCACCGTGCTCGAGGGACTCGAAGCGGTCCGCAAGAGGCCCGGTATGTACATCGGCTCCACCGGTGAGCGAGGCCTGCACCACCTGATCTGGGAGGTTGTGGACAACTCCGTCGATGAGGCGATGGCCGGTTACGCCTCTACCGTCAACGTCACCATTCACGAAGACG
>NZ_LVCV01000470.1 GCF_001647195.1 Rhodococcus sp. EPR-157
GCTGCACGCGGGCGGCAAGTTCGACTCCGATTCGTACGCTGTCTCCGGTGGTCTTCACGGTGTCGGTATCTCCGTGGTCAACGCGCTCTCGACCAAGGTCGAACTGCAGATCGCTCGCGACGGCCACCGCTACACACAGACATACGACTATGCCAAGCCTGGCCCGCTCGAGACGGTCGGCGACACGAAAGACACCGGCACGAAGACGCGGTTCTGGCCGGACGGCCAGATCTTCGAGACTCTCGACTTCAGCTTCGAGACGGTGCACCGTCGCCTCCAGGAGATGGCGTTCCTGAACAAGGGACTCACCATCAACTTCGCCGACGAGCGCGTCGCTGCCACCGACGCCACCGAGGACGAGCTCGGCGAAACCGCGTTGGCACCGAAGACCGCGGAAGAGGAAGAGGCCGAAGCAGCCAACGCGAAGCCAGCGAAGGCGCGCAAGCGGACTTATCACTACCCGGACGGATTGGTCGACTTCGTCAAGCACATCAACGCGAAGAAGACTCCGATCCACAGCTCGGTCGTCGGCTTCACCGGCAAGGGTGAGGGCCACGAGGTCGAGATCGCGATGCAGTGGAACGCCGGCTACTCCGAATCGGTTCACACCTTCGCCAACACGATCAACACGCACGAGGGTGGCACCCACGAAGAGGGTTTCCGCACCGCGTTGACCTCCACGGTGAACAAGTACGCGCTGGAGAAGAAGCTCGTCAAAGAGAAAGATGTCAAGCTCACCGGCGACGACATCCGTGAAGGACTCGCTGCCGTTGTCTCGGTTCGTGTCGGAGAACCCCAATTCGAGGGTCAGACCAAGACCAAGCTGGGCAACACCGAAGTCCGTTCGTTCGTGCAGAAGGCGTGCAACGAACACCTGGCACATTGGTTCGAGTCCAACCCGGCCGATGCCAAGACGATCATCAACAAGGCCGTGTCCTCGGCGCAGGCCCGGATGGCCGCACGAAAAGCACGAGAGTTGGTGCGCCGCAAGAGTGCAACCGATATCGGCGGGCTACCCGGCAAGCTCGCCGATTGCCGCTCCAACGATCCGGCGAAGTCCGAGATC
>NZ_LVCV01000471.1 GCF_001647195.1 Rhodococcus sp. EPR-157
CATCAACGTCGAGAAGGCCCGCATCGACCGCGTCCTCAAGAACAACGAGGTTCAGTCGATCATCACCGCGTTCGGTACCGGCATCCACGACGAGTTCGATCTGACCAAGCTTCGCTATCACAAGATCGTGCTGATGGCCGACGCCGACGTCGACGGCCAGCACATCTCCACCCTTCTGATGACGCTGCTGTTCCGCTTCATGCGTCCGTTGATCGAGAACGGTCACGTCTACCTCGCCATGCCGCCGCTGTACAAACTGAAGTGGAGTCGCGGCGAACCGGACTTCGCGTACTCGGACCGCGAGCGCGACGGTTTGCTCGAAGCGGGTATCGCCAACAAGCGCAAGATCAACGTCGAAGACGGTGTCCAGCGGTACAAAGGCCTCGGTGAGATGAATGCCAAGGAACTGTGGGAGACAACCATGGATCCCGCCGTTCGAGTGCTCCGACTTGTCACCCTCGACGATGCCGCGGCAGCCGACGAGCTGTTCAGCGTTCTCATGGGCGAAGACGTCAGTGCCCGACGCAGTTTCATCGCGCGCAACGCCAAGGATGTTCGATTCCTCGACGTGTGATGCCTGAATCCGCTTTCGCCACGAAGACTTCCGCTTAAAAGGAGAATTGATGTCGGACATTACCGAGCCTCCTGTCGGGCCTCCCGGACAGACCACGAATGCCGAGGGCGGCGACCGGATCGATCCGGTCGACATCCAGCAGGAAATGCAACGCAGCTACATCGACTACGCCATGAGCGTCATCGTCGGTCGTGCACTGCCCGAGGTGCGTGACGGTCTCAAGCCCGTGCACCGCCGTGTTCTGTACGCGATGTACGACTCGGGCTTCCGCCCCGACCGTAGTTACGTCAAATCCGCACGCCCCGTTGCCGAAACGATGGGTAACTACCATCCACACGGCGACACCTCGATCTACGACGCGTTGGTTCGCCTCGCGCAGCCGTGGTCGATGCGCTACCCGCTCGTCGACGGTCAGGGTAACTTCGGATCCCGCGGCAACGACGGCGCGGCCGCCATGCGTTACACCGAGGCCCGTCTCACGCCGCTCGCCATGGAGATGCTGCGCGACATCGACGAGGAAACCGTCGACTTCATCCCCAACTACGACGGCAAAACCCAAGAGCCGACGGTACTTCCGTCGCGGGTACCGAACCTGTTGATGAACGGTTCCAATGGCATCGCCGTCGGAATGGCCACCAACATCCCGCCCCACAACCTTCGTGAGCTCGGTGACGCCGTCTT
>NZ_LVCV01000472.1 GCF_001647195.1 Rhodococcus sp. EPR-157
GGCCTCATCGTCGGCAGCCAGGGAATCTCCGACGCCTACTCCACCGGTCGCGGTTCGATCCGCATGCGCGGCGTCGTGGAGATCGAAGAGGATTCCAACGGTCGTTCGACCATCGTGATCACCGAGTTGCCGTACCAGGTCAACCCGGACAACATGATCACCTCGATCGCCGAACAGGTCCGCGACGGCAAGCTGTCCGGTATCTCGAAGATCGACGACGAATCCTCCGACCGCGTCGGTATGCGCATCGTCGTCACCATAAAGCGCGATGCTGTCGCGAAGGTGGTTCTGAACAACCTCTACAAGCACTCGCAGCTGCAGACGAGCTTCGGCGCGAACATGCTCTCGATCGTCGACGGCGTCCCCCGGACGTTGCGACTCGACCAGATGATCCGCTACTACGTGGCTCATCAGCTCGACGTCATCATTCGTCGTACCCGCTACCGTCTGCGCAAGGCCGAAGAACGGGCCCACATCCTGCGTGGTCTGGTCAAGGCGCTCGATGCTCTCGACGAGGTCATCGCGCTCATCCGTCGCTCACCCGATGTCGATGCCGCGCGAACCGGCTTGATCGACTTGCTCGACGTCGACACCATCCAGGCCGATGCGATCCTCGCAATGCAGCTACGTCGCCTCGCTGCCCTCGAGCGGCAGAAGATCATCGACGAACTGGCCGAGATCGAACTCGAGATCGCCGAACTGCAGGACATCCTGGCCCGTCCGGAGCGTCAGCGGCAGATCGTTCGTGACGAGTTGGCCGAAATCGTCGAGAAGTTCGGCGACGACCGTCGAACACGCATCATCGCCAGCGATGGAGACGTCAACGACGAGGATCTGATCGCACGCGAGAACGTCGTGGTCACGATCACCGAGACCGGCTATGCCAAGCGCACCAGGACCGACCTCTACCGCTCGCAGAAGCGCGGCGGCAAGGGCGTCCAGGGTGCCGGTCTCAAGCAGGACGACATCGTCAGCAAGTTCTTCGTCTGCTCCACCCACGACTGGATCCTGTTCTTCACCACGAAGGGACGGGTCTACCGGGCGAAGGCGTACGAGCTGCCCGAGGCCAACCGAACTGCTCGAGGCCAGCATGTGGCGAACCTGCTCGCGTTCCAGCCCGACGAGCGGATCGCCCAGGTCATTCAGATCCAGACCTACGAGGATGCGCCGTACCTGGTGCTTGCCACGAAGGGTGGACTGGTCAAGAAGTCCAAGCTCACCGACTTCGATTCGAACCGCAGCGGCGGCATCGTCGCGGTGAATCTTCGAGGTGAAGACGAGTTGGTCGGTGCGGTACTGGCCTCCTCGGACGATGATCTGCTGTTGGTTTCCGCCCAGGGACAGTCGATTCGCTTCTCGGCCACCGACGAGGTGTTGCGCCCGATGGGCCGTGCCACGTCCGGTGTCCAAGGCATGCGGTTCAACGGCGAAGACCAATTGTTGTCGCTCAACGTCGTGCGCGAGGACAAGTACCTGCTGGTTGCGACGTCGGGTGGCTACTCGAAGCGCACAGCTATGGAGGATTACCCGCAACAGGGCCGAGGTGGAAAGGGCGTGCTCACAATCCAGTACGACCCGAAGCGTGGCACCCTGGTAGGTGCTCTCATCGTCGACGACGATGACGAGCTGTACGCAATCACTTCTGGTGGAGGCGTGATCCGTACCGCAGCTAAACAGGTTCGGAAGGCTGGCCGACAGACGAAGGGTGTTCGGTTGATGAATCTCGGAGAAGGCGACACACTGCTCGCTATCGCCCGTAACGCCGACGAACACGAACCGGAGCCGGGCGCAGTCTCTCCCGAAGACGAAGCACCTAAGGAGTCGTAGTGAGCACTCCCAACAGGCCTGGTAGCAGGCCCGTTCCGCCTAGCGAGCCTGCTGAGCAGCCGCGGACATCGGCGCGTCCGCAGCCAGCGGTGCGCCCAGGAACGCAGCCACCGCAGAACGGCGGAAATCGTCCGCCGGTGCGACCGCCGAACGGGCCGAGTCAGGCCCCCGGACGTCCGACTCAGCAGACCCCACCGCAGGGCGCACCTCAGCGCCCGGGAACTGCAGACGGGCCCGCCGCGGGCCGAGTGCCGCCTGCCGAGCGCTCCGGCGCTGCGGCGCCACAGCAGGCGAGTGCGCCTCCGCGACCGGCCGGCCCGGGTGCCAAGCCCGCCGCCGACCGGCCTGTCGCACCCCCGGCGTCGCGTCCCGCCGCCTCGCAGGCACGGGATCAGCAGAGGAGCGGTCAGCCGGCCAACGGTCAGCCGGCCAACGGTCAGCCGGCCAACGGTCAGCCCCAGCCGCCGATGCCACCTCGTTCGTCCGCACCAGCTCGTCCGAGCGCGGCGCAGCAGCCTCCTACCGAGGCCGCTCCCCGCGTCGAGGCCGAGCGTCCGGCACCGCCTCGGCCGGACGCACCTCGTGCCGATGAGCGCCCGTTCGATCCACTTCACGCCGGTGACGTGGCTCAGCCTGCAACTGCTGCGTTCGAGAGCCCGCAGTCCGGGCCGGTTCGGAGCGCACCCGTGCAGGGCAATGGCACTCCGCAGGGAGCACCTCCTTGGCAGCGTGGCTCCAGTCAGGGCGCGCCTCAGCAGGGTGCCCCGCAGGGATCACCCCGGTCGCCCCAGAATCAACCGCAGACGAACCTGTCGGCGCGGGGAGGCACCCTTCCACAGGGTGATCCGGCCCAGGGTGCACCGGCCGGGTACAACGGTCCGGAGAATCCAGTCGACAAGACGCAGCGTCGTGAGGCGGCCAAGAGCAAGGCTGCAGGGATCGACGGGCCGACGCGGCACATCGAGCGCAAAGATCTGGCGAAGGACATGCCGGACTTATCGGAGGTCCGGCACTCCGAGCCGGGGCCCGACGCCCAGAAAGTCGCGCAGCCAGTTGCCATAGCCGCGCGTGAGGACGGGCAGCCGCTGCGCGCGACCATCCAGCTTCGAAAGATCGACCCGTGGTCGACCCTCAAGATTTCGCTGGTCATCGCGGTGTCGCTGTTCTTCGTGTGGATGGTGGCAGTTGGCCTGCTGTACGCGGTGCTCGACGGCATGGGGGTGTGGGATCGCCTCAACAGTGCGTTCACCGAGGTCGTCAACGAATCCGGCGATGGCGGGTTGGTCAGTGCGGGCCAGGTCTTCGGCTATGCAGCCGTGATCGGCATCATCAACATGGTGTTGTTCACCGCGTTGACGACCATCGGATCGTTCATCTACAACCTGTCCTCGGATCTGGTCGGCGGCGTCGAAGTGACGTTGGCGGACCGCGACTGAGAGCTCGTACGAGGAGGCCGTATCGAGCCGTTTTGGAGTACAGCGGTTCGGTACGGTAACCTCACTCCTCGGTTCGAGAAGAGAAATATTCTTCTTCAGCCGAGGTACGAGGGCCTATAGCTCAGGCGGTTAGAGCGCTTCCCTGATAAGGAAGAGGTCGGAGGTTCAAGTCCTCCTAGGCCCACACCGGACACGACGGCGAGGTGAAAGAGAAGTGAGAATTCTCGTTCTCGTCGGCGTGGTGGTAGCAGTGGTGGTAGCAGTGTCGAAGGTGCGGTCGGTTCGCAGCGGAGACGGTGTCTGGCACGAAGTTTCCACCGCCTGAAAGGGTTCGCAAGCGTGTAAGGTATTGTTCGCTTGCGCAGTTCGAGAATTACAGTTACACCCGGGGCCTTAGCTCAGTTGGTAGAGCGCTGCCTTTGCAAGGCAGATGTCAGGAGTTCGAATCTCCTAGGCTCCACAGAAGGAAGAGAAGGACGCCCAACTTCGGTTGAGCGTCCTTTTTCGTATCCGGCCCGTCATTCCAGCCGATTTGCCGGTTGTGATCCCAGCCAATGGATGTAGCTGCGCAGTGCTGACATCTCCAGACATGACGAGCATCGGTGACGCTCACCACACAAGTCACCTAGCGTTCAGCTGATAATCGAACGCGTCACGTCGGCTCTTCCTGTCAGCCGACCGCGTCTGAAACTTTGTGAACCGTGTGAAGGAAACAAGATGCGCAACCTCGATCACACCGAATTGTTGACCGAGCTCGAAGAGACGCTGGAACAGAACCTGAACCGCCATCTCTCCATGGCCAAAGAATGGCACCCACACGACTACATTCCGTGGGACGAAGGTCGTAACTTCGCCGCTATGGGAGGCGACGACTGGGACGAATCGCAATCGAGACTGTCGGACCTTGCTCGCACCGCGATGATCACCAACCTGCTTACCGAAGACAATTTGCCGTCGTACCACCGGGGTCTGGCCGACAACTTCTCGCTCGACGGCGCGTGGGGCACCTGGGTCGGTCGCTGGACCGCCGAAGAGAACCGCCACGGAATAGTTATGCGCGACTATCTCGTCGTTACACGTGCCGTCGATCCCGTCGAACTGGAACGTGCGCGCATGCAGCACATGACCACCGGGGTCGATGCCCCGATGGACGGCGCGAACTTCCTGCATTCGGTGGCCTACGTGACCCTGCAGGAACTGGCCACGAGAGTGTCGCACCGCAACACCGGCCTGGCGTGCGGGGACGAGGTTGCCGATCGAATGCTCGCCCGAGTAGCCGCCGACGAGAACCTGCACATGATCTTCTACCGCAACCTCGGTGCCGCCGCGCTCGACCTCACTCCGGATCAGATGGTCCGAGCAATCGCCGACGTAGCAACCGACTTCGCGATGCCGGGGCTGAACATGCCCAACTTCCGCAAGAACGCGATGGCCTTGGCCAAGTACGGCATCTACGACCTCCGTCAGCACCTGGACGAGGTCCTGATGCCGGTGCTGCGCAAATGGCAAATTTTCGAACGCAACGACTTCTCCGGCGAGGGCGAGAAGGACAGAGATCGTCTCGCGGTCTTCGTCGACGAGCTTGCCGCCAAAGCCACCAAATTCGAAGAATCCCGGGACCGACTCCTGGCCCGAGAGGCGGCCCGCGCGGAACTCGTCTCCTGAGCCTCCCGCGCCTCCTTTGGGTCGCTCCGCTGGCTGCGGTGATAGGGGCTCCGCCCCCAGTGGCACGGTTGAGTGTGCTGGGGTGCACTCAACCGCGCCACTGCGGCGGAGCCGTAGCCACCGAGCGCTCCCGTCCCGACCTCCAATACCGGTGGAAAGTGTTAAAGTCCCGCACGAGCGACGTCGCCGTCGACACTGAGCGCGATGTCCTGGGGAGGGGTGGGTAGTGATGCGACCTCGTCGGGAAGCCGCTCCCACATATGCCCCGTACCGGTTCGAGGTGCAGTCCGCATGATCGACCGAATGATGTCCATGACATCGAAACTCGACGAGTCGGGGCTCACCCTCCTGGTGTACATCGTCGCCACCACACTTCTCTTCGGTGCAAGCGGAAGTGCGTCGTGGGGTAGTTCCGATTCGCTGGAACGTGGCGCGCTCTTCCTCTCGGTCGCGCTGGGCATCATCGCAGCCGTGATGCTGATGCGCACCATGGGACCGAGCCCGAGACGCACCATCGGTGCGGTGACATTCATGGGCATTCTTGCCGTAGCTCTGTCGTTTGCAGCGAGCCACACCCTTGCGGCATTCCTCGTCTGCGTCCAAGCCACCATGTTTCTCGGCATGCACATCGGCGCATTCTGGTCCGAACGCAACGCCGGGATCTGGGTTGCCGTACTCGCTGTCTCTGCGGTTGCCGGCGCTGCGATCGGGCCCTACGAATCCTCGATAATCGCCTACGTTCTGATCGCTCTCGGCGTGGTCGGAGCCACCGAGGTGTTCGGTGCATTCGCTCGTCGTATGCGCTACACCGCCACCCACGACGCCCTCACCGGACTCTTGAACAGATTCGGATTCGAATCCAAGGTGGAGAAGATGCTGCCGGCATGTGCCGCGCGTGGACTCTCGGTCAGCATGGCTGTACTCGATCTGGACAACTTCAAGCAGATCAACGACGAATACGGTCACATCGCCGGTGACGTTCTGCTGGCACGTGTTTCGAAGGCTTGGAAAGCGGAGTTGAGCCGCCGCGACGTGTTGGGCCGGCTCGGCGGTGACGAGTTCGTGCTTTTCATGCCCGGCGTCCTCGAAGCGGAAGCGTGGCAGATCATCGATCGTCTGCGACGGGCGCATCGCGCGGAGTGGAGTGTCGGCCTCGTGTGCATGCCCTCCGGCCGGCGTTGGGCCGAGCTCTATCGGGCCGCCGACGCAGACCTGTACCGGGCGAAGCGCAGTCGCCCGTCCACAGTGAAGCCTGTGCAAGAGTCCGGTCCGGACGAAACGGAGTGGAGAATAGCGCGTTGACCCACTCTCCACACAATCGATCCACAGCCTGGGGATAGATTTCCTGGACCCTCCGGTTCCCGAGGTTGACTACCCCTACGTCGACACATCGATGAGGGGTGGGACATGGTGTCGTGGAGCGAGATTCAACAGTGGAACCCGTCGGAGATCTCGCACCTGGGGCATCAAGTGAGCGACACCGCAGACAGGCTCCGGTTCAGCGGAGATGCGGTGCTTTCGCTCACGCGTGAGCTTCTATGGCGTGGTGAGGCGGCCGACGCGGCCCGGTCTGCGATGGCTCGTGCATGGGAGCACTATCACGACTCGGCGCGCACACTCGAGCGCATCGGACGGTGTCTCGCCGATCTCGCCGACGACATGTATCCGGTGCGGTCAGTAGTACGCGAGTGCGAATCGAGTAGCGACGAGCACGCCCTCGAAATCGACTCCGACGGCACAGTCAGTGACGGAATCATCGTGTACAGCACCAGTTCCGAGGACGCGTGGGACACAGCGCGCAGCCGAGCGCGTCTGCGTCGCGATCTCGCCGAGCGGGTGAACGAGGTAGTCCGGCGCGCCACGGAGATCGATCGGAATGCGGCTGTTGATCTGACCCGAATCGGTGACGACGTTCCCGTCGAACCTGCGAGGCTCACCGTGCAGGACGGCACCGCATCGGCAACCTCGGCGTTCTGGGAGTTGCTACCGCAGTCCGAGCGAACCTCGCTCCTGGTGAACGACCCCGGATCCGCCGGCAACCTCGCCCGCCTACCGGCTGATGTCCGCGATGCAGCGAACAGGAGGGTTCTCGTGCGCGAGCGCGCCCGGCTGGAGGACGTTGCCGACGAACTGACGCGGCGGCTCGACTCAGCCCTCTTCGGTGGTCTCTTCGACAACGCCGACGCAGGATTGGCGCAGACGAGGAAGCGCCTCGACGCTCTCGACGCCATCTCGACTGTCCTCGACCAGGGAAATCGCCAGCTCCTGGTGCTGGACAACTCGAGCGCCGAAGACACGTTGGCAGCCATCGCTGTCGGCAACGTCCACACTGCTACACACGTCGCAGTCTTCGTTCCTGGTCTGGACTCCGATGTCAGCGGCGACGTGCAACGCTACGACAGCGACATGGACGCACTCGAACAGACTGTGCGCGAACTCATTTCACCTGGCGAGAGTGTCGCGTGCGTGACATGGATGGACTATCAGGCCCCGCAACTGGGGTGGAGTCTGCTCGATCCGGAGCGCACGGTCCTCTCGTCCGCGGCCGCTGCGATCGGTGCACCGCGCCTGGCGTCGTTTCTCGACGGACTCGATGCCGCGCGCGCCGCGGACCCACATCTGACGCTGCTCGGACATTCGTACGGTTCGCTGACCGCCGCTCTCGCGCTGCGTGGAACCGATGGCACGGGAGTCGACGAGATGGTTGCGGTGGGTTCCCCTGGGCTGGGATTCGACGACGTTTCCCAGCTGTCCGTTCCACCCGGCCATCTGTTCGTCGGCGAATCACGTGGCGACCTGGTGGCGGACACCGGACTGTTCGGTGGCGATCCGAGCGAACTGGACGGCGTACGCGCGCTGTCCACTCGTTCGGCGGACGGCACGCTGGCGAACAGCCACGGTCACAGCGAGTACCTCACCGATGACACCGTGACTCAGCGCAGTATCGCTCTCGTCGTCTCCGGCAGACCGACGAAGTTTCTTGACTGCTGCTACTTGCGCGCCTCGTGCGCCGAGGATCCGTTGACCGGCGTCGGAGTCTCGTTGTAGTCGTCCAGGCTCGGCGGCGCATCTGCCGGTTCGACGAACGTGTTCCGGCGCTTGGCGACGACAATCGCGATCCCCGCCGCTGCACCGAACAGCGAGCCGAACACGACGAACTCTCTCGTCTTCGTGCCGAGGATCGACCCGCGCGCGGACTTGGTGGGCTGCGGTGCGGAGGCTGCCTCTGCACGATGAGTCTTGCGCCGATCGGCTTCACGCCGTGCCAGCGCGTATCCACGCGTGGCGACCTGTAGCCCGACCCCCGCGGATCCGGTCCCGAAGATCTTCGCCGCCTTGATCAAATTTCCGCCGGTGCCCGCAGCGACGCCCCGGAGGTGCGCAGACTTCGATGTGCTCGTCATGCCTCCACTGTTCCACAACGTGGGTGCGAATGACCGTCACCGTTTCGGCCGGTGCCCGTCAATGGCACGATGGTGGGGTGACTTCACCAAACAAGACATCGACGGCAACGCTGCACACCAACCGCGGCGACATCATCATCGAACTGTTCGGCAACCACGCGCCGAAGACGGTCGAGAACTTCACCGGTCTCGCAGACGGAACGAAGGACTACTCGACCACCAACGCCTCGGGCGGAAAGTCCGGACCGTTCTACGACGGCGCTGTCTTCCACCGCGTCATCGACGGCTTCATGATCCAGGGCGGCGACCCGACCGGAACCGGCAGCGGCGGACCGGGCTACAAGTTCGGCGACGAGTTCCACCCGGAGCTTTCCTTCGACCGCCCGTACCTGCTGGCCATGGCCAACGCCGGACCGGGAACCAACGGTTCGCAGTTCTTCATCACCACCGGCAAGACCCCGCACCTCAACCGCAAGCACACCATCTTCGGCGAGGTGACCGACGACGCATCGAAGAAGGTCGTGGACGCCATCTCCGGCACCCCCGTCGGGCGCGGCGACCGTCCCGTCGACGAGGTTGTCATCAACAGCATCACCCTGGCCTGAATCGACCAGCCTGCTGTAGGCACTTCTGCGTGGAGGACTGACAGACCATGACGAACCCCGGCTGGGGTGGCGCGCACGGCAACGAGCCCACCCCACCTCAGTCGAGGTGTGTCCGACACCCCGAGCGTCCCACCGGTCTCGCATGCTCGAGATGCGGCAGGCCGGCGTGCCCGGAGTGCCTACAGCCCGCTGCAGTCGGCCAACACTGCGTCGATTGCGTTCGCGCTGGTAACGCATCGGTGCGTCGGGCACGAACTGTGGCCGGTGCACCGACGGGTGCCGCTTACGGCCGCGTCACGTACATCCTGATGGGGTTGAACGTGCTGGCGTTCGCGGTGACGGCGCTGCAGTCCCGCAGCCTGCTGGACAACACCGCGAACTCGTCCCTGTTCGACGCCTGGGCTCTGTTTCCACCGGCGGTGGCGACCGGCGATGTCGAGCGAATTCTCGGTAGCGGCTTCCTGCACATCGGACCGATACATCTGCTGGTCAACATGTTCGCCCTCTACATCATCGGCAGAGACGTCGAGGCCATTCTGGGCCGAGCACGGTACGTTGCCGTCTACGCGGTGTCACTTCTCGGCGGCAGTGCGTCGGTGATGGTCCTCGAAGCGCCGATCAGTCTCACCGCAGGTGCGTCGGGCGCGATCTTCGGACTGCTCGGTGCGCAAGCGGTCATTCTTCTCAAGCTCAAGCGAAGCCCGACGCCGGTTCTCGTCGTGATCGGACTGAACATCGTCATCAGCATCTCGATCCCCGGCATCTCATTGTGGGGCCACGTGGGCGGGCTCGTGGCGGGTGCCGCTGCCACTGCCGGCATTCTCTTTCTGCCCAACAACACACGGTCCTCGCAGGGCCGGATGGGCTGGATCGCCGTGGCCGGCGTTGCCGCACTCGCCGTGGCCGTCATCGCCGTTCGAGCCCTGGACCTGCGGTCTCAGATGGGCCTGTAGCTCACTCGCCAACGATCAACGCGCATCAGGCACGAACCCGCCGCGCTCGAGGGCGTCGTAGACGTCCTGTGGATTCGTCCCCAGATCCCACCGACCGAAGATGACCAATCGGTCGTCGTCTTCCCCGGCGCGGCGGACGTCTATCTCGAGCATCGGTACGCGTCGTCCGAGGCGCGGGTACCTCACCGTCTTGATTCGTACGATCTCGTCGCGTCGATACGTCCGGACGCCGGTGAGTCGCTTCATCGACACTGTGCTGTCGGTCATCCACAGACGTGGTCGCTGGTAGGCCGCGAAACCGGCAATTATCCACAGGCCGAGAGCCGCTACTGTCACCAGGAACCGGCCAGCGGGATCCGTATCCGTCAATATCGCAGCGATGACCAGCGCTAATCCGCCGACGGCGAGTGCGAACACGGCCGGCATCGGCGTCGCCCACTTCTGTTCATCCACACCCTGGGGATTGCCGGATAAGTTATCCACAGGCTTTATCCACATTGGGGATGAATAACACGCGTGTAAGTAGCTCGGTTCGACACCGCCTGATCAACGACACCGGCTGATCAACGCCACCGCATGGTCATGATGAGTCCGACAACCATGAAGCCGAAACCGATCAAGAAGTTCCACGCTCCAAGGCTGTTCATCCAGGAGATGTCCTCTGCTGCCAGGTAGTACACGAGCAGCCACAGCAGCCCGACCAGCATGAATCCCAACATCACTCCGACATACAACGGACTCGACGGGCCGGCCTTCACCGAACCGGGAGTGCGCGTCCCCGGTGCGATCACATAGTCCTTCTTCTTACGAACCTTCGACTTCGGCATGCTTTTCCCTTCGTTGTCGTTACTGCAGTCCCGATACCTCGCCTGTGGATACAGGTTGTGGACAACTGTCGCAGGCCTGTCAGTGACATGGGCCCTGCCGCATATTCCAACCCTTGCATCGCCCGGCGAGTGGAGCAGGTAGCGTCTGGTGCTGACACATGCCCACAGTTGCGCACATGCCCTGTACACGCTAGCTCAGCGGAAACGCGGGTGAGAGCACCGGAGGAGTACATGCCCTCGGACAACGCGCGCACGAAGACGACATCGTGGGTCTGGCAGATACTCACGGTCGTCGTGTGCCTCGTTGTCGGGATGTTGTTGGCGACGACGAGGCAGTTCTCGCACGGCGACGAGATTCGCCGCAGTGACACGACGAGGCTGTCTACCTTGGTGAGGTCCGCGCAGGTCAGCGCCGATGACGCCGAGGAAACACGAGACGACCTGGCCGCGCGGGTCGAGGCACTTCGGAACACGGCGGGCACGGTCGACGCCGACGTCGGTGACGCTCTGGCGCAGGCTCAACCGTTGATGGCTCCCGCGGGTCTGACAGCCGAGTCGGGGCCGGGCGTCGTAGTGACGATGACGGATGCCCCGAGAGGTCAAGACGGGCGCTACGCCTCGGACGCGTCGCCCGACGATCTCGTCGTACATCAACAGGACGTGCAGAGCGTGCTCAACGCATTGTGGGCAGGCGGGGCGACTGCGATTGCGATGCAGGACCAACGAATAGCAAGTCGGGTTGCGCCCCGATGTATCGGAAACACCCTGCTGCTGGGTGGCCGCACGTACAGCCCGCCGTATGTGGTGACGGCGATCGGGGATCCGACCGAGCTGTCGGCTGCACTCGATCGGGAGCCTGGCGTCACCGTGTTTCGTCAGTACGCATTGCGATACGGCCTCGGATACACCTCGGAGGTATCCGGGCAAGTGGACGTCCCGGCGTACGACGGGTCGATCAGGATGCAGTACGCCCAGCCAGGGTGAACTGTCGGTCGGATACGACACTGGCTTACGCTGGCCCTATGCGCATTCTCGTCGTCGACAACTACGACAGCTTCGTCTTCAACCTGGTTCAGTACCTCGGCCAGCTCGGCGTGGACGCGACCGTCTGGCGCAACGACGATCCGCGTTTGGACGACAGGGATGCAGTGGCCCGCGAGTTCGACGGCATTCTGCTCAGCCCCGGCCCCGGCACACCGCAGCGAGCAGGCGCGACGATGGACCTGGTGACCGCAGCGGCGACAGCAAGAACCCCGCTGCTCGGAGTGTGCCTCGGGCATCAGGCGATCGGAGCAGCCTTCGGAGCGACGGTCGATCGTGCTCCGGAGCTCCTGCACGGAAAGACCAGTTCGGTCGACCACATCGGTGTGGGCGTTCTCGAGGGCATGCCGCAGCCGTTCACGGCCACCCGCTATCACTCGTTGACTGTCCTCGAGGACACCATCCCCGAAGAACTGGAAGTCACCGCACGAACGGCGTCGGGGCTGGTGATGGCGATGCGACATCGAGAGCTGCCGATTCACGGAGTGCAATTCCACCCGGAGTCGATCCTTACCCAAGGCGGTCACCGGATGCTGGCGAACTGGCTGTCGATCTGTGGTGCCGAATCGGACGACGACCTGATCGGTCAGCTGGAGGCGCAGGTCGCGCTCGCGTTCCGCTAGCGCTACCTGCTGGGTATCCCCAGTACACCGAGGCTGATGTTCACAGTCTGTGACTTGGTGATCTCCGACCCTGCGGGTTCGGCCTGATTCACCACGCGGTTGACCATGGTCGGATCGAGAGTGCTCTCCTGCGAGGTCACGATGCTTGTCGCCGAACCAGTCCACCCTGCTGCCTCGAGGGCGGTCTGTGCCTGTGCCGCGGTCAGCCCCAGTAGATCCGGCATGGGGATCTTGTCGCCATTGGACACGCGCAACGTGACGGTGTCGCCGGCGACTGCATTGGACCCACCGGCAGGGCTGGTCGAGACGACCTCGCCGACCGGCTGGCCCGAGTCGATGTTCTCGATCTTCACTTGGAAGCCCGCACCCTCGACGTTGGGCTGCGCTACGTCGACCTGCTGCCCGACGACGTTGGGCACTCGCACCTGCGCCGGTCCGCTGCCCAGGGTGATCTTCACCAAGGATCCGACGGTGATCCCGACTCCCGAAGATGGGTTCTGTTCGACGACCTTGTCGAGGTTCTCCGGTGTCGACGTTGCACGAGCGACGGTGCCGTCGAGTTCCAGTCCGAGTGATGAAAGTGCTTGCGCAGCCTGCTGTTGGGTCTTGCCGGCGAGCTGCGGAACCTGGACCTGTTCCGGTCCGGTGGACACGTCCAGGTTGACGGTGCTCTTCGTGTCGACCTCGGCACCCGCCCCCGGCCTCGTAGCAATCACGGCACCGGTGGGAACCGTCGCGTCGGACTTCTCCACGATGTCGAATCGGAGGTCTGCTTCCGCGAGCCGTGCCTGGGCGTCGGATGTCGACAGACCGGTCACATCGGGAATGGCGACACGAGCCGGAGACGAGCCGGGACCGAGAGACCACAGGAACGCCCCGACGATTGCGACGACCACGATGGCAGCGAGAGACAGCAGAGCGATTCGCATGCCGCGGCGTCGCGGACCCTCGTCCTCGACACCCGCGTGTCGGCCGCCGCCCGTGCTCGGAGGCTCCGACGCGGCGGACGAGCGTGGAAGTGGAGCCCGCGCATCCATCGAGCCGAGAATCGTGGTGCGATCCTCGTCGTTCATGACCGTCGGCGCGCTCGGACGTTGGCCGCCGAGCACGCGGACCAGGTCGGTGCGCATCTCGGCAGCGGACTGATACCGGTTCGCCGGGTTCTTGGCCATTGCCTTGAGGATGATCGAATCCAGTTCACGAGGCACGTCCGCATTGACGCGCGACGGCAACTCGGGATCCTCGCGCACGTGCTGGTACGCCACGGCGACGGGAGAGTCGCCCTTGAACGGCGGTTCCCCGGTCAGGACCTCGAACAGGACGCAGCCGAGCGAATAGACGTCGGACCGGGCGTCGACCTGCTCGCCCCGCGCCTGCTCCGGCGAAAGGTACTGGGCGGTGCCGATGACGGCTGCGGTCTGCGTCATCGGACTCGAGCTGTCCGCAATGGCCCTGGCGATGCCGAAGTCCATCACCTTGACCGCACCCGCGTTGTTGATCATCACGTTCGCAGGTTTGACGTCACGGTGGACGATCCCGTTGCGGTGCGAGAAGTCGAGTGCCGCACACACGTCGGCGATGACCTCCATCGCATGACGCGGCGCCATCGGGCCTTCGCCTCGAACGATGTCACGCAGCGTGCTGCCCTCGACATATTCCATGACGATGAACGGCAGTGGACCCGCTTCGGTCTCCGCCTCGCCGGTGTCGTACACAGCGACGATGGCAGGGTGGTTGAGTGCTGCCGCGTTCTGCGCTTCACGGCGGAAACGTAGGTAGAACGTCGGGTCGCGCGCAAGGTCTGCACGAAGCACCTTGATCGCCACGTCGCGATCGAGCCGGTTGTCGCGCGCCAGATGGACTTCGGACATGCCGCCGAATCCGAGAATCTCGCCCAACTCGTAGCGGGACGAGAGGTTGCGGGGGGTCGTCATCGCTGTCCTTGTCGATCAGTGCCAGAAGAACTTTCGTCCGCGAAGGGGGTTCCGGCGGCCTGCGGTTCCTCGTCGTCGCCGCCCCCTGTCCCGGGGAGGCCCGGAATGGTGAACGAGGGGATCGTGATCCCGCCGTTGGTGGTCGTCGTCGGCTGCGTCGTGGTCGTCGGAGCCGTCGTCGTCGGCTGCGTCGTGGTGGTCGTCGGTTCGGTCGTCGTCGGTTCCGTGGTGGTCGTCGTCGGTTCCGTTGTCGTGGTTGTCGTAGTGGTCGTCGGTTCCGTGGTGGTCGTCGTGGTCCGCTGCGTCGTAGTGGGCGGAGTGAAAGGAGCCGGAGTCTCGTCTTCGCGGTTCAACAGCACGAAACCACCGATGAGGATGGCAAGCAGCAACAGACCGGCGCCGCCCCACGCGAGAGCCTTCTGCGCCGACGACATTCCGGTAGGTTCCGGCTCCGCAGGGGCGACGGCGCCTGCGCGAGGCCCGGTGTACTGATTGTGCGACGTCGGCATCATCTGAGTGCTGCTCGGTGCCGGTGCCGCAACCACGCCGGGCATCATGACCCTGCCGGTCCCGGTTCCTCTGCTGGTGCCCGGCGCGGGCGGTCTGCGGCCGGCACGGACTGCGGCGACTGCATCTGCGAACTCGCCACCGTTCGCGTAGCGAGCAGCGGGGTCCTTCGCCATAGTGATCTCGATCAGTTCCCGAACACCGGGAGGCAGGTCCGACGGCAGAGGTGCCGGTGTGTCGCGGACATGCTTCATCGCGACGGTAAGAGCGCCGTCGCCGACGAACGGACGGGTCCCGGACAGCACCTCGTACCCGACGACACCGAGGGAGTACACATCACTGGCCGAGGTCGCTTCTTCTCCCAGCGCCTGTTCGGGAGCAATGTACTGGGCAGTGCCCATCACCATGCCGGTTCTCGTCACCGGTGATGCGTCGACTGCCTTCGCGATACCGAAGTCGGTGATCTTCACCAGACCGGCGGGAGTGATCAGGATGTTGCCGGGCTTGACGTCCCGGTGCACGACGCCGGCCGAGTGCGCAATCTGAAGCGAGCGGCCGGTCTGCTCGAGCATGTCGAGAGCGTGACCGAGTGGCAGTCGTCCGATCCGTCCCAGCACAGCGTTGAGCGGCTCGCCGTTGACGAGTTCCATCACCAGGTACGCGAGCGACTCACCCGCTTCGTCGCGCGTCTCGCCGTAGTCGTACACCCCTGCGATGCCGGGGTGATTGAGCTGCGCAGTAGTACGAGCCTCGAAGCGGAACCGCTGCAAGAACTCCGGGTCCTCGGAGAACTCGGCTTTGAGCACTTTGACCGCGACCTTGCGATCGAGGCGATTGTCCATCGCCTCCCACACCTGTCCCATTCCGCCCGTCGCGATCAATCGCAACAGACGGTAGCGCTGTGCAATGACTGCACCGTTTTTCAGTGGCACGAGATGCTCACCTCCCCTGCAATCCGGCAGCGATGACAGCGCGTCCGACCGGAGCTGCAACCGACCCGCCGGTCGCAGCGAGGGCACGGTCGCCGCCGTCCTCCACGATGACGGCAATGGCAATTTTCGGGTCCTCAGCAGGCGCGAAGCCGATGTACCAGGCGTGCGGCGGTGTGTTCCGCGGGTCGGTACCGTGCTCGGCGGTGCCGGTCTTCGACGCGATCTGAACGCCGGCGATCTTGCCCTCGCCGCCGGTGTTGTTCTCGGAACCGATCATCAGCGACGTCAGTGTCGCTGCGGTCTCGGCGCTGATCGCCTGGCCCCTCGAGTCGGGGGCCGTCGTCGACAAGTTCGACAGGTCGGGTGACTGCAACTGGCTGACCATGTGCGGGGCCATCCGGACGCCACCGTTGGCGACGGTCGCCGCGATCACCGCGTCCTGGAGTGGGGTCAGCGCGACGTCGCGCTGACCGATGCTGCTCTGACCGAGGGCCGCGTCGTCCGGAATCGATCCGATGGTGCTGTCGGCAACGGGAAGCGGCAGCGACGTGGTCTCCTCACCGATTCCGAAGGCGCTCGCCGTGTCGCGGAGGGCGTCGGCGCCGGTGTTGATTCCGAGTTCTACGAACGCGGTGTTGCACGAGCGGGCGAAGGCTTCCCGAAGCGACGCGGTCGCGCCGCCGCCGCAGGTGCTCCCGTTGTAGTTCTCGAGGGACGTCTCGGTGTCCGGCAGAGTGATCGTGGACGCAGCTGTCAGCTGATCATCGGGGCTTGCCCCGTTCTCCAGAGCCGCAGCTGTCACCAGAACCTTGAATGTCGACCCGGGCGGATACGTGGCCGAGATCGCCCGGTTGAGCAGAGGCTTGTCCGGGTCGGAGTTGAGTTGGTCCCACGCTTCGCTGGTTTGGGCACCATCGTGGCTCGCCAGCAGGTTCGGGTCGTAGCTGGGCGAGCTGGCCATCGCGAGGACTCTTCCTGTCGACGGCTCGATCGCAACCACGGCGCCGGTGTAACCGCGGGAGAACAGTTGGTCGTAGGCGACCTGCTGCACAACGGGGTCGATCGTCGTGACGACGTTTCCGCCGCGCGGATCACGACCGGAGATCAGATCGAACAGTCGGCGACCGAAAAGGCGGTCGTCGGAGCCGTTGAGCACCTGATCCTCGGTGCGTTCGAGCCCGGTGCTCGAGTACAGCATCGAATAGAACCCGGTCACCGGAGCGTTTGCCATCGGACTGTTGGGAGCCAGCTGATTCGGCGGATACGTGCGCAGGTACTTGTACCGATCGTCGGTCGAGATCGATGCGGCCAGCACCTGTCCGCCCGCCGAGATCTGTCCACGCTGACGGGAGTACTCGTCGAGCAGCACCCGGGAGTTGCGAGGATCGGAACGCAAGTCGTCGGCCTTGATCACCTGCAGGTACGTGGCGTTCGCCAGCAGCGCGACGACCATCACCATGACGGCGATGGACACGCGGCGGAGAGGAGTGTTCATGAGCGTTTCACCATCTCGGTCGGCGCCTCCGCGATCGGGGCTGCCGGGGCCGGCTTCTTCTTCGGCGTCGCGGGTTCACGTGCGGCGTCGGAGATCTTGATCAGTAGTGCGAGAAGCAAGTAGTTGGCGAGAAGCGACGATCCTCCGTAGGACAGATAGGGCGTGGTCAGCCCGGTGAGCGGAATGAGCTTGGTGACGCCGCCGACGACGACGAACAGCTGGATCGCGACGGTGAACGACAGGCCGGCGGCGAGAAGCTTGCCGAAGCTGTCGCGGACTGCGAGCGCGGTGCGGAGGCCACGGATGATGAACACCAGGTACAGGATCAGAACGGCGGTGAGGCCGATGAGGCCGAGCTCTTCACCGACCGCGGCGATGATGAAGTCCGTCTTCGCGAACGGAACCTGGGACGGTCGTCCACTGCCCAGGCCGGTGCCGGCGAGTCCACCCGTCGCGAAGCTGAACATCGACTGGACGATCTGGTAGCCGGTGTCGTTGTAGTCGTCGAAGGGATGAAGCCAGGTGTCGGTGCGGATCTTGACGTGGCCGAACACCTGGTAGGCGAAGAGAAATCCGACCAGAAGCAGACCGAAACCGATGATGAGCCAGCCGACGCGTTCGGTGGCGATGTAGATCATCACCAACACCGTGCCGAAGATCAGCAGTGAAGACCCGAGGTCCTTCTCGAACACGAGAACGCCGACGGAGACGATCCACACCAGCAGGATCGGTCCGAGATCACGCCCGCGAGGAAAGTCCATGCCGAGGAAGTGCTTGCCGGCCGTGGTGAACAGCTCACGCTTGGCGACGAGCAGCGACGCGAAGAAGATCAACAGCAGGATCTTGGCGAACTCGCCGGGCTGAATACTGAACCCGGGCAGCCTGATCCAGATCTTGGACCCGTTCACCTCGGAAAAGGCCGACGGGAGAAGCGCCGGGATTGCCAACAGCACCAGACCGCACAGCCCGACGGTGTAGCTGTACCGAGCCAGCGTGCGGTAGTCGCGGAGAAGCACGAGGAGTGCAATGAAACCGGCGATCGCGAGCGTCGTCCACAGCACCTGCTGGGTCGCGTCGGGCGACGGGATCTCCTGGCCCAGATATTCGGCCGATTGCTGATCGGCCAAGTCGAGTCGATGGATCAGCACCAAACCGAGTCCGTTGAGCAACGCCACGATCGGGAGCAGCAGTGGATCTGCGTACGGCGCGAACCGTCGCACCGCCAGATGCGCAACCGTGACGAGCGCGAGATAGGCGAGGCCGTACTTGGCCAGATCCCACGTGACGGCCTGTTCCTGGCTCGCCTCGACGAGCACCAGCGAGAACGTGGTGATCAGAACCGCGATGCCGAGGAGCAGCAGTTCGACGTTGCGGCGATTGGACTGGATGGGAGCAGGCGCAAATCCGCCCGGTGGGCTCGGAAAGGACGCCCCCACAGATGGATTGGAACTCATCAAGTACCGGCCCTGCAGTTCTGGCCAGGCAGTTGTGGCACCGTCGGCGCGGGTGTGGTGGTGGGGGCCGCTTCCGTCGGAGGAGCGGCTGGATCTGCGGGAGGTGCGGCTGGATCTGCGGGAGGTGCGGCGGGAGGCGCCGAAGTGGGCGCGGGCGCCGGGGTTTCGGTGGTC
>NZ_LVCV01000473.1 GCF_001647195.1 Rhodococcus sp. EPR-157
CGACGGCAGTCCCGCGCGAACCTGCTCACGAGCGGCCGGCGCGAGGTCATCGATCTCGAACACGTCGCAATCACTCGGGGCGGTTTCCGGTGCCGTCAGTGTCAGTGCACCGTCGTCGCCGAGGCAACCGATGGAATGCACCGATTGCAGCGAGTAACCCAGGATCGAACCGGGCACGCCCCGCATCACTGCAACGCGGTTGTTGTCTTCACCGACGTAGTAGTTGTTCTTGATGGCTGCGTTCGCGACGAACGCGCCACCCACCAACAGCGCGACGAGGGCCACCGCCACCAAGGTCCAGCGAAGCTTGTGCGACTTCTTTTCCGGTACCGGGGGAGGGGTAGTGACCCGCTTGGGCGTCGACCGAGGTGGCCGCATCGCGGCAGCGCGGCCGGCAGCGGTGTTCGGCGGCGGAGCATCCTCTTCGTCCTCGGTGCTGGCCGCGCCACCCAGAATCGGCGAGCTCTGCCCGTAGTCGAGGTCGATGACATCGGCGACGACGACGGTGACGTTGTCGGGTCCGCCGCTTCGCAGAGCGAGTTCGATGAGTCGGTCGGCGGATTCTGCGCAGTCGCCCTCGTTCAACGTGTTCTCGATGGTTTCGTCACTGACGACGTCGGACAGGCCGTCCGAGCACAGCAGGTATCTGTCGCCGGCGCGCGCTTCGCGAACCGTCAGTGTCGGCTCGATCTCGTTTCCGGTGAGCGCCCGCATGATCAGCGACCGCTGCGGGTGGGTGTGCGCCTGTTCGGCGGTGATGCGCCCTTCGTCGACGAGCGACTGGACGAACGTGTCGTCGCGGGTGATCTGCGTCAGCTTCGTCTCACGCAGCATGTATGCGCGGGAGTCGCCGATATGGACGAGTCCGATCTTCCTGCCCGCGAACAGGATTGCGGTCAACGTCGTGCCCATACCGTCGAGCTCGGGTTCTTCCTCGACCTGATCGGCGATGGATGCGTTGCCCTCTCGGGTCGCCGCCTCGAGCTTGCCGAGAAGGTCGTCGCCCGGTTCGTCGTCGTCGAGATGGGCCAGAGCGGCGATCATCAGTTGCGATGCAACCTCGCCTGCAGCGTGGCCACCCATGCCGTCGGCAAGGGCGAGAAGACGCGCGCCTGCGTAGACCGAATCCTCGTTGTTCGAGCGAACCAGTCCGCGATCGCTGCGCGCTGCATAGCGGAGTACCAGGGTCACGGGCGCAGCTCTATCACGGTCTTACCGACACGGACCGGGGTACCGAGTGGGACGCGAACAGCCGTGGTCACCTTGGCGCGGTCGAGGTAGGTGCCGTTGGTGGAACCGAGGTCCTCGACATACCAGTCGCCGCCGCGCGGCGAGATGCGCGCGTGACGTGTCGACGCGTAGTCGTCGGTCAGCACCAGCGTCGAATCGTCGGCGCGGCCGATGAGCACCGGCTGAGTGCCGAGAGAAATTCTTGTTCCGGCGAGGCCGCCCTGTGTCACCACTAGATTCTTGGCAACCTTCTGTTTGTTGAACGACGGAAGAACTTTCGATCCACCGGAGTACCGCGCAGGCATTCGCATGCCGGATGCCGCATAGATATCACTTCGAAGAGTCCGAAGAACGGCCCAGACGAAGAACCACAGCAATAGCAGAAAACCCGCTCGGGTCAACTGCAGTATCAAACCCTGCACAGCCCTCCACCTCCTTCGCAACCGTTCTTGATCATCGCCGTCGAGCACACGGAAGAATCGACCGTATTTCCCAATTATGCGCACGCGAGGCGACACGACTTCTCACGCAGCATCCTAGAGTGAAGCTGCGTGTGTCGATCACCATACTGGTGACGTCGGTTAAACGATGCGGACGAGAATTTCGGAGTGTCCGGCCCTGATGACGTCGCCGTCGGCCAGTTGCCAGTCCTGAACCGGTGAGCCGTTGACCGTGGTGCCGTTGGTCGAACCAAGGTCCGACAGCATGGCTACACGTCCGTCCCAGCGGACCTCGACGTGGCGACGCGACACACCGGTGTCGGGGAGACGGAACTGGGCGTCCTGACCGCGACCGATGATGTTCTGACCGTCGCGAAGCTGGAAGTAGCGCCCACTGCCGTCT
>NZ_LVCV01000474.1 GCF_001647195.1 Rhodococcus sp. EPR-157
CGTAGCCCTGCTGTCCGTAAGCGGGGTCCGAGTAAGCCTGACCGCTCTGCCCGCCCTGGTCGTAGCCGGGTTCTGCGTATGGCTGTTGGCCGTATGCCTGCGGGTCGTACGCCTGCTGGTCGTAGCCCTGATCGTTGTACGGCTGCGCCTGGTAGCCCTGACCGTATGCCTGCTGGTCGTACTGACCTTCCGCGGCCGGTGCCCCGTAGGGCTCGCCCCCGTGTGATGCGCCGTTGCGGTAGCCCTGGTCACTGCGGTAGCCCTGATCCTGGCCGTATGCGCGCGGGTCACGGTTCTGCGGAGCGTAGCGGGGGTCCTGGCCCTGAGCTGGGTAGCCGTTTCGGGCACGCGGATCAGGGCGAGAGCCTTCGGCTGGATCGCGGTGCGGGTCGTAGCCTGGGTTCTGCGTCATGGGGCCGGCTCCTGATGTCGACATAGGTGGTGCTGACGGGCGCGCGGGTCGCGGACCGGGTGCTGCAGCCTCCGCGGGTGTGGAAGCTCGTGGTGCCGCAGTGCGATTCTTCGGTGGGTTGCTGCCGCCGGCCGCAGTCGGTGATCGTCCCACATCGGGATCCACCGAACCACTGGCCCGGAACTGGCCCGTGTGCAAAGTAGGTGAGGGCTCGAACCGAACCACGATGTCACCGTAGGTCTGCCACCCCTGGTCACGGATGTAGTCCCCGAGGTGGCGGGAGAAGGCTTTGACGGTCAGATCCCGATCGGCGGCCAGTTCTTCGTGATCGGAACTGTTGATGGTGATCACATAGCTGTTGGGTGCGAGCAAATGGCCACCGTCGAGTGGCCTGACTCGGTCGGCAGCTTCCTGCTGCAGCGCAGCTTCCACTTCCTGCGGAACCACGCCGCCGCCGAACACACGGGCGAACACGTCACCGACCGCGCCCTGCAGCTTTCGCTCGAAACGCTGGACAATGCCCATGGTGACCACTCCTCCCGATCTCTTCTGCCACGAGCGCGTGTCGCCTCGAGGTCGTCGTCCAAGCATGATATACGTTGCCGGTTGCGGTCAGTCCCCGCTGGAGGGGAAGCACGAGCGCGATTTCATCGCCGCCGGATGTGCGTGTTAATGTTCACCGGTCACTCGGGCGGGTGGCGGAATGGCAGACGCGCTGGCTTCAGGTGCCAGTGTCCTTCGGGACGTGGGGGTTCAAGTCCCCCTCCGCCCACAGTAGTTTTGGTCACAGCAGTTTTTCAGCCGCAAACGACGTACTTCCGTGGCACACGGAATCTTCGTCGTTTGCGGCTTTTTTTGTTCGATCCTGATTCAGTCGCCAGGATCACCCCTTGCCGGTGAGACCAGGTCCCAACGCGGGCGCGATATCGCGTGCCGTCAATTGATTGCCGCAGCAGTCGCATTCGAGTGAGACGTGCGCTTGACCCCCGCAATTGCCGTGCTGGTAGAGAACGGGCGGCCCGTCGGGGGCCATGTAGTTGTCGCCCCAATCCTTGATCGCCATCAAGATGGGGTAGATGTCGTGCCCCTTCTTCGTCAGTCGGTACTCCTCGTAGGTTCCCTCCGCGGCCGGAGCCTTCACCAAGATCCCGTGCTCGACCAACCTGTTCAGACGGTCCTGCAACCGACTTCTGGAGATACCGAGTGTCGTCGTGAACTCGTTGAACCGCCGCACGCCGGAAAACGAGAACTTCAGGATCAACAGAGTCCACCGGTCGCCGAACACCACCAATGGGCGGGTGATCGAGCACGGCACGTCATCGAGGTCTCCGTAGCGCATACAAAAATCCTACGCGGGCAGTTCCAAAACGAGACTGCTCCTGTTAGCCTCCGATTCGGGGAGAACATCGCCGACGACTGATCGCGTCGGCCAGTCAATCGGGGGGACGAATCATGACCGAATTTCGAACTGCAGGCCAGCACACCGTGGAACTTCCGCACGGCGACACGCTCGCGCTTCTCAGCCGTGACGGCGACGTGGGCAAGCCAGTGGTCATGATCTGGACGGCGATGGGCGTCGCAGCAAGGAAGTACGCGCGCTTCATGGACGACCTCGCTCGACACGGTTTGGGATCGGTGACGGTCGACTATCGGGGATACGGTGCCAGCACGCCGCCGACGACGCGTGGCACCGACGTCGGGTACCACGACATCGCATCGGTTGACTTTCCTGCCGTCGTGACCGAAGTGGAAGCCCTGTTCGAGGGTCGGCCGATCGTGTTGCTCGGACACAGCCTCGATGGTCAGATCGGCATCATGTACGCGGCCACTGCCCCCGAAAAGTTGGCCGGTATCGCGTTCATCGCATCGAACTCGTCGTATCACCGTGTCTATCCCGGCAGAACTGCGCTGGGTCCGCTGATCGGAACCTCGTTCGCGGCAATCGTTGCGCGCCTCTTCGGGTACTACCCCGGCGACACGCTGAACTTCCTGGGGCGGCAACCGAAGCCGTTGATTCTCGACTGGGCCCGGCTTGCTCGAACGAACAGCTTCGATTCGATCGGGCGTGGGACGACGTATTCCGAACTCATGCGTGAAGTGGAGCTGCCGGTGCTTGCCGCATCCGTCGAAGGAGACTGGATGGCCCCTCCCGCAGCTGTGGATGCACTGTGTTCCCACATTCCCAATGCCGAACTGACCCGAACGCACTTCGACAAGTCGATGACCGGCGATCGTCCGGCCGGGCATATTGCCTGGATAAACCACGGCGACAAGATTGCCGAGCACATTGCCCTGTGGGTCGAAACGAATATCCCCGGCAATTCGCGCTGATCCCGTCTTGGGCAACCCGGTCTGGAAGCCTAGTCCGGAATTCGCTTCTCGACCCGTGCGAGGCCCACGCGATCTTCGAGAAACGCCAGGTGAAAGGCTGATTTAGGTATACCTTAGTTGCGGGGTGGGCTAGGTGCTGACTTATCGTTTGTGGTTGGACCGGCGTACCCGATGCCGAATCCACCCGCTAGACGCTTGCGCGCTGCGAACGAGCTCACCTGCTCGACGTTAGCCGAAGATCGTTTTCGGGGGTGCTGCTTCAACGGCGAACGGCACCCAATATAGCCGTCCGCGACGGCCGGCGATCCGTGCCGCGCCGCTGCGACGTACTTGAAGGCTTGACTTATCCGAAGGCTAGGTATGAAGCACACTCCGGGCCCCCAAGGCCTCTACGACCCCCGAAACGAGCACGACTCCTGTGGTGTCGCGTTCGTCGTGGACATGCATGGTCGTCGTAGTCGAGACATCGTCGAGAAGGCCATCACTGCGCTGGTCAATCTCGAACATCGGGGCGCCGCCGGCTCCGAGCCCAACACCGGTGACGGCGCCGGAATCCTGATCCAGGTACCGGACGCGTTCTTCCGCGCCGTCGTGGATTTCGAGCTGCCCGCAGCAGGCGCATATGCCACCGGAGTCGCTTTCCTTCCGCAGGGAAAGAACGACGCGGCCCGTGCGTGCGAAGGCGTGCGACAGATCGTCGAAGACGAGGGCATGAAGGTCCTCGGGTGGCGTGAAGTTCCCACCGACGACTCCTCTCTCGGGGCGCTCGCGCGCGACGCGATGCCGACGTTCCGTCAGCTGTTCTTCGCCTCCCCCGACTTCTCCGTTACCGACATCGAACTCGAGCGACGCGCGTTCGTCATTCGCAAGCGCGTCGAGCACGAATTGGGTGAAGAAGGCGCAGGCAAGGACGGCCCGGGCCGCGAGACGGTGTACTTCCCGTCGCTCTCACCCTCCACCTTTGTCTACAAGGGCATGCTGACGACGCCACAGCTCAAGGGCTTCTACCTGGATCTGCAGGACGAACGCGTCGAAAGTGCTCTCGGACTTGTGCATTCGCGCTTCTCGACCAACACGTTCCCGTCGTGGCCGCTCGCGCATCCGTTCCGTCGCGTCGCGCACAACGGCGAGATCAACACCGCCACCGGCAACGAGAACTGGATGCGCGCCCGCGAGGCCCTCATCGAGTCCGACGTGTTCGGTGGCGCCGAGTCGCTGGCCAAGATCTTCCCCGTCGTGACGCACGGCGCAAGTGACACAGCACGTTTCGACGAGGTACTCGAGCTGCTCCACCTCGGTGGACGTAGCCTGCCGCACGCCGTGCTCATGATGATTCCCGAAGCATGGGAGCGTCACGAGTCCATGGATCCCGCTCGTCGGGCGTTCTACAAGTACCACTCCTCGCTCATGGAGCCCTGGGACGGACCGGCCTCGGTGTGCTTCACCGACGGCACCGTCATCGGCGCTGTGCTCGACCGTAACGGCCTTCGCCCGAGCCGTCTCTGGGTCACCGACGACGGTCTCGTCGTCATGGCCTCCGAGGTCGGCGTCCTCGACATCGACCCGTCGAAGGTCGTCCGCAAGGTTCGCCTGCAGCCGGGCCGTATGTTCCTCGTCGACACCGCGCAGGGTCGCATCGTCTCCGACGACGAGATCAAGGACGAACTCGCCGCCGAGCACCCGTACCAGCAGTGGCTCGACGAGGGTCTGACCTCGATCGACGACCTGCCGGACCGCCCGCACGTCCACATGCCGCACGACCGTGTGCTGATCCGTCAGCAGATCTTCGGGTACACCAACGAGGAACTGAACGTACTCGTCTCGCCGATGGCGAAGACCGGGGCCGAGGCCATCGGCTCGATGGGCACCGACACGCCGATCGCGGTGCTCTCGACGCGTCCGCGGATGCTGTTCGACTACTTCTCGCAGCTTTTCGCACAGGTCACCAACCCGCCGCTCGACGCAATCCGCGAGGAGATCGTCACGAGCCTCGGCGGCACCATCGGACCCGAGGGCGACCTCCTCAACCCAGGTCCCGATGCGTGCAAGCAGATCGTGCTCCCACAGCCGATCCTGCACAACGACGATCTGTCCAAGCTCGTCCACATCAACGACGACGGCACCCAGGAAGAACTGCGTTCGGTCGTCGTTCGCGGTCTGTACCCGGTTGCCGAGGGCGGCGAGGGCCTGCGCGCGTCGTTGGAGGCCATTCGTACCCAGGTTTCCGCGGCGATCTCGGGCGGCGCACGCATCATCGTGCTCTCCGATCGCGAGTCGAGCGAGAAGCTCGCTCCCATTCCGTCGTTGCTGCTGACCTCCGCGGTGCACCACCACCTCGTCCGCGAGAAGACCCGTACCAAGGTCGGTTTGATCATCGAAGCCGGTGACGCCCGCGAGGTGCATCACATGGCCCTGCTCATCGGATTCGGTGCCGCAGCGGTCAACCCGTACATGGCCTTCGAGTCCATCGAGGACATGATCGAACGCGGTGCCCTCACCGACATCGAATTCGACAAGGCCGTCGCCAACTACATCAAGGCCGCAGGCAAGGGTGTGCTCAAGGTGATGTCCAAGATGGGCATCTCGACGCTGGCGTCCTACACCGGCGCGCAACTGTTCCAGGTCATCGGCCTGTCCCAGGATCTCGTCGACGAATACTTCACCGGCCTGAACAGCCACCTCGGTGGCATCGACCTCGAGCAGGTCGCACAGGACGTGGCCGCACGCCACGCCGTCGCCTACCTGACCAACCGTCAGGAGCGCGCACACCGCGAGCTCGAGACGGGCGGCGAGTACCAGTGGCGTCGGGAAGGGGAGTACCACCTCTTCAACCCCGACACCGTGTTCAAGCTTCAGCACTCCACCCGCACGGGTCAGTACGACGTCTTCAAGGAATACACGAAGATGGTCGACGACCAGTCCGAGCGTCTCGCGTCGCTGCGTGGACTGTTCCGTTTCAAGACCGAGGATCGTCAGCCGATCTCGATCGACGAGGTCGAGCCGGCGTCGGAGATCGTCAAGCGCTTCTCGACGGGTGCAATGAGCTACGGCTCCATCTCCGCCGAGGCGCACGAGACACTGGCGATCGCGATGAACCGACTCGGCGGGCGCTCCAACTCCGGTGAGGGCGGCGAGGACGTCTCACGCTTCGAGCCGGACGAGAACGGTGACTGGCGACGCTCGGCCATCAAGCAGGTCGCGTCGGGCCGCTTCGGTGTCACCTCGCACTACTTGACCAACTGCACCGATATCCAGATCAAGATGGCGCAGGGCGCGAAGCCCGGTGAAGGCGGCCAGCTTCCGGCGCACAAGGTGTACCCGTGGGTTGCCGAGGTCCGGCACTCGACGCCTGGCGTCGGCCTGATCTCGCCGCCGCCGCACCACGACATCTACTCGATCGAGGATCTCGCTCAGCTGATCCACGATCTGAAGAACGCCAACCCGCAGGCTCGCATCCACGTCAAGCTCGTCTCCGAGGTCGGCGTCGGAACGGTCGCCGCTGGTGTCTCCAAGGCGCACGCCGACGTGGTGCTCATCTCGGGTCACGACGGTGGCACCGGTGCCACCCCGTTGACGTCGGTCAAGCATGCAGGTGGACCGTGGGAGCTCGGGCTCGCCGAGACCCAGCAGACGTTGCTGCTCAACGGACTTCGCGATCGCATCGTCGTTCAGGTCGACGGCCAACTCAAGACCGGCCGCGATGTCATGGTCGCCGCGCTGCTCGGTGGTGAGGAATTCGGTTTCGCCACCGCACCTCTCGTCGTATCGGGCTGCATCATGATGCGTGTCTGTCACCTCGACACCTGTCCGGTCGGTGTCGCGACGCAGAACCCGGTGCTGCGCAAGCGTTTCGCGGGCAAGCCCGAGTTCGTCGAGAACTTCTTCATGTTCATCGCCGAAGAGGTTCGTGAGCTCATGGCCCAACTCGGCTTCCGCACACTCGACGAAGCCGTCGGCCAGGTCGGGTTGCTCGACACCACCGCGGCCAAAGAAGCGTGGAAGGCGTCGAAGCTGGACCTGTCGCCGATCCTCGACGAGGTCGAGTCGGCGTTCATGAACCAGGACCTTTACAACACGGGCGTTCAGGATCACGGACTCGACAAGGCTCTCGATCAGCAGCTGATCGCGCAGAGTCGCAACGCCCTCGACAAGGGCGAGAAGGTGACCTTCGAATCGAAGATCACCAACGTCAACCGCACGGTCGGCACCATGCTCGGGCACGAGCTGACCAAGGCGTACGGCGGAGTCGGATTGCCCGACAACACGATCGACATCACGTTCACCGGTTCGGCAGGCAACAGCTTCGGTGCGTTCGTGCCCTCGGGTATGACGCTGAGGCTGCACGGCGACGCCAACGACTTCGTCGGCAAAGGACTGTCGGGCGGACGCATCGTTCTGCGCCCGTCGCTCGACGCCCCTGCAGGATTCGTCGCCGAGGACAACATCATCGGCGGAAACGTCTTCCTGTTCGGTGCGACGCAGGGTGAGGCACTCATCCGCGGAGTCGTCGGGGAACGCTTCGCCGTACGTAACTCGGGAGCGGTGGCCGTCGTAGAAGGTGTCGGTGACCACGGCTGCGAGTACATGACGGGCGGGAAGGTCGTCATCCTCGGTGAGACCGGACGTAACTTCGGTGCCGGCATGTCCGGCGGCGTCGCGTTCGTCTTCGATCCGAACAAGACGTTCGAGGCGAACCTGAACACCGAGCTCGTCGACATCGAGGGCATCGAGGGTGACGAGTTCACCTGGCTCAAAGAGATCGTCACACGTCATCAGGACGAGACGGGATCCGAGGTCGCAGAGCGAATCCTCGCGGACTGGTCACAGCAGGTGAACCACTTCGTGAAGGTCATGCCGCGCGATTACAAGAAGGTACTGCTCGCCATTTCCGAGGCCGAGAAGAACGGCGCGGACGTGGACGAGGCAATCATGGAGGCAGCTCGTGGGTGACCCACAAGGATTCTTGAAGCACACCGTTCGTGAACTGCCGAAGCGTCGTCCCGTCGACCTGCGGCTGATGGACTGGAAAGAGGTCTACGAGGACTTCTCCAAGGACACACTGCGGACCCAGGCGAGTCGATGCATGGACTGCGGTGTCCCGTTCTGCCACAACGGTTGCCCGCTCGGAAATCTCATTCCCGAGTGGAACGACCTGGTGTTCAAGGACCGTTGGCGCGAGAGCATCGACCGGCTGCACGCCACCAACAACTTTCCGGAGTTCACCGGTCGGTTGTGTCCGGCGCCGTGTGAAGCGTCG
>NZ_LVCV01000475.1 GCF_001647195.1 Rhodococcus sp. EPR-157
CCCCGGTCTACCCGACGCACCTGACCGGTAAGACCGTCGCCGTCGTCGGCTCCGGACCTGCGGGACTCGCTGCGGCGCAGCAACTCACGCGCGCCGGGCACACCGTCACGGTGTTCGAGCGTGCCGACCGCATCGGTGGCCTGCTTCGCTACGGCATTCCCGAGTTCAAGATGGAGAAGCGCCACATCGACCGTCGTCTGGCACAGATGGAGGCCGAGGGCACGGTGTTCCGTACCGGCGTCGACGTCGGCAAGGACATCTCGGCCGACGAGCTTCGCGCACAGTTCGATGCAGTCGTGCTGTCCGGTGGAGCCACCGCGTGGCGTGACCTGCCGATCGAGGGTCGCGAGAACGAGGGCATCTACCAGGCAATGGAATTCCTGCCGCACGCCAATCGTGTGCAGCAGGGCGACTTCGCCGAGCCCCCCGTCAGTGCCAAGGGCAAGAAGGTCGTCATCATCGGCGGCGGCGACACCGGCGCGGACTGCCTCGGCACCTCGCACCGCCAAGGCGCGGAGAGCGTCCACCAGTTCGAGATCATGGCTCGCCCGCCGGAAGA
>NZ_LVCV01000476.1 GCF_001647195.1 Rhodococcus sp. EPR-157
GTCGTGCCGTCCGCCGTCTTGGCGGTGGTGATCCGTTGACCGCTGATGCGGCCGTCGATCCCAGGCCCGCGTTCGATGACAGTGACGTCGTAGATACCGGCGTCGATCGGATCGGCCAACACGCAGAACTCGATAGCCACCTCCAGCTGGTCGATGCCCTCCTGCAGGCGCTGCGCCGACGCCATCACCGCATCGGGCGCACCGGCGGCGCGGGCGGCAGTCCCGTCGCGGTCGAAGTAGAAGGCTTTCTCGAACCGCCAGATCGCCACCGCGCCGGGGTCGCTGCTCTCGTCGGTGACCGGGTCACCGTCGGCCTGTCCCTTGCACCAGGTGACATCGGCCGCCGCAGCACCGGCCGCAGCGGGAGCCGCCGAGGACGGCGCAGGAGCTGTGGTGGTGACGATCTCGTCGAGCGCCATCGGCTCAGCCGGTTCTGGTTCGCCGCCGAGCCCGGTGAGCAGAACTGTCGCGCCGGTCAGGCCGCCGCCGAGGACGGCGATCGCTGCGGTGACCGCAACAGCGGATCGGTGCCGTCGCCACCACGACTGAGGAGCCGGTGTGGGTACGGTGTAGGGGCCTCCAGCACGAAGCACAGAGGTCCGGGTGTCGAACGAGCTATAGCTGCCCTTCGGCCGGTCCGCGTCATCTTCGGCGGCCGGGTCGTGGCCAGGGCCGCTGTCGAACCAGTCGTCGTCCGGATCGATGTCGGCGGGTTGTTGCTCGGTCAGGACCGTCAGTCTGCGTTCGGCCGGATACTCGGAAGCTGCTGCGGCGGTCTCGATCTCGGCAACGGCAGGGTCGGCGAACCAGTCGTCGGTGGCGTCGTCGGTGGTGCGGTCTCGAGGTGCCACAACAGGCCTTTCCGAGGGTCGAGGTAAAGGAACGGGGTCGAACCTTCGGATGCAGCCCAGCCACCAGGGGTGGTCGGGCTGCACCCGGAGATCAGACCGCGAGGTTCAGACCTGCCAGTGCGGCTTTCGCCTGGTCGAGAACGGGCGCGGCGGCGGTGTTCACTGCTGCGACGGTGTCCGCCACGGCGGGCTGCTCGAGCACCGTCGAGGTGAACCGCTGGACCTGCTCGTAGGCGGGTTCGGTCCAGACCGGGGCATTACTGACCGGCTGGCTGATGATGGTGTCGATGGCGTTCTGGGTGCCGGGGGCATCGACGGTCAGCGGCGCGGCTGGAGGTGCCGGGACGCTCCCGGGGGCCGGGGCGGCGGGGAGCGGTGCTGGCTCTTCGATGATCTGCTGCTCGCCGCCCAGGACTGTTGCGCCGAGCACGCCGCCGATTGCAGCCCCTGCCCCGGTCAGGCCCAGCACGATCGGTGCCGAGAGGGCGGCACCGACGCCCGCGCCGGCAAGTGCTGCTGCGCCGGGAATAAACACCCAGCCGATCGGTCCGCCCCAGACAACGGCACCCGAGGCGGTGGTGGCTGCGACTCCGAGGCCGCCGCCGATGGCGGCCGCGGTTCCGGTGATCACTGCGGCCGGGGCGACGGAGGCTGCGAGGCCGACAGCGCCGCCGGTGAGGACACCGGTGGCGGTGCCTGCTGCGATGCGGTCAGCACGGGGCGCGTCGGCGAATCCGTTGTCCACGAGCCAGTTTCCGCCGTCGGCCTGAACAGCGGCTCCGGTGTTGTTGAACTGCTCGACCAGGTTCCGGTCCAGTAGGTTCGGGTCGTAGGGGACTAGTTCACCGCCGACGAGGACGTAGCCGTCGGGTGCGTCGATCGGTGCGATGACCTTGCGCTGCACTGTCGGGACTGGCGGCGGCGGTGCGGCCTGCAGTGCGGGTGGTGCCTCGGTCGGAGCGGTCTGCGGCGCGGGCGTGGGCTCGTAGTAGGTGGTCTGGTACGAGGACTGCTGGTTGCCGGACCGGTAGTCGTCGTAGCTACGCCATTCGGTTTGCTGCACCTGCGGTGAGACCTGGTAGCCGGGTAGGAACTGGCGTTCCTGGGTGGGGGCCGGCGGCGGTGCGACTGGGGTGGTGTCGGTGGTGCCGGATTGGGCCGTGTCGGGTGCGGTCACGAAGTCTTGCGGGGCCGCATGGGCGGTTGCGGTGCCCCATGCCAGAGCGACGGCGACGGGAACGGCAGTGAGAACGAGCGCGCGTTCTCGTCGTCGGCGGTGACGCCCGCCGATTCCTTGCTGAGCAGACATGTGCAGTGGTGCCTTTCGTAAGACGCTGCGATGCAGCGGTATTGGGTGTCGGCAGTGGAGATGGTTGATGGTGGAACAACCACCGACCGAGCTGAGAAGAATGACCGAAAACGAGGGTCAGCCTTCGGGTGATCCCCTCAGCGCAGACGACGGACAGTGCCCTGGAGAGTGGGGGCGCCGACGCTCT
>NZ_LVCV01000477.1 GCF_001647195.1 Rhodococcus sp. EPR-157
TTCCTTTCTGTGAGATAGGGATCGGCTTTGGCAGATGTTCCGGGGGGGTCGCACATTCGGACGCTTGACGAGGATGCGTCGCCGTGTGGCCCTCGTGCCGGTTTATCGGAGGAGACGGGGTGCATGTCCCCCTCGTATCAAGGGGGAATTGGGCATCGTCGTCTCACAACTCTGCAAAACGGGGCGAAGTGAGATGACTAAAAGTGCTGTTCGGCTCCCTGCCACCAGCCGTCAAACGTGTTCGATCCACCCTGGGGGTCGGTGGAGTTCACGCCCCGACCTGGACACGTGTTGGGCAATTGCCAGATTCAGACACCGGCTCTTCAGGCAACGTTTAGCGACAAGCGTCGTCGGTCGGAATCGTGTGGCTCGACGGCGACACCCACTCGGTGAGGACCTGGTCTGTCGACACGTCGAGCTCCTGGTGTCGCCGACCGCTCTCGTGCCCAGCTGGAAGTGAGCAGGCGATGAGGCCGAGGCCGGCGACTGTCGTAAGGGAGGTGCACGGTTTCGACTCTGTTTGCCTGTCCGAGGGCACCCAAGGGAGAAGTCGAGACGGTGATAGCTCTGGTTTGAGCAGAGATAGCATGAAAGCTCCAGTCTTTGGACTGCGCTGCGCGCGCCCTAGGCTGGGGAGCCTGCGGGTGCCGTGCGTTAAGGCGCAGTTGTCATTCGCGGATGTGGAACCCCCGGGTGCGTTCGGACGCCAATCAGATGCGCGCCCGGGGTTCGCTACTTCGTTAGAAGCCACTTATTCGATCAGGGGTCTTGCCACCTCCAAGTTTGCGACCGAGGAGGTAAGTCGCCGGTTTCTGTAGTCATCGACACGACCCCTGTCACGACATTTGCATCGTTTAAAGTCATGCACAGATTAGACCTTAGTTGAGGTGCGGCAAGGTGTCTAGCAATGAACGGAATGCGACAGTGAGTCGACGCGTCCTGCGGGGGTTCGACCCTGCGCGGCTGACGTCCTTGCGTGAAGGCAAAGGTATGAGTCGGGCTGACCTCGCCCGGAGAGCTGGTCTCGGTGG
>NZ_LVCV01000478.1 GCF_001647195.1 Rhodococcus sp. EPR-157
ATGGGCGATCTTGTCCTTGTGCCGCGTAATGAGCGCTTTCCCGGCGATTGGCGGACACTCCTTGGGCTCACGCAACCCCAGCTTGGATCGTTGGTGGCAATCAGTACCTCGATGATCGCCCGTATCGAACGCGGCGAGGTGAAACTGACCGACGAAAATGCACGTCGTCTCGCGCAGGCGCTCGATATCGAGATCGACGAGCTGGTTCGCAGCTATGAGCGAGCGCGCAATCGGCCGGCGGGCATGCAGGCATAACGAAGGCAGCGCAGCTCGATGTCGCCCGTTGGTCAACCAGGGTGCGGCCCCGTGTAACGACGTGGGTAGTTCGGCAACTAACGGCATGGGTGCAGTATCCACCCGATGCGTAGTCCGTAGCAACTTTGAAGCAAAATAAATGCAAATGAACTCAATGCCCTGTAGTGAGGCGCTTCTATGCTGCTCTCGACCACGACTTCGAGTGGATTTGGCTTTACAATTGCAAATAATTTGCAAACGGACGTAGGATGCGACAGTGGAGAGAACAGGCGGCCTGGGCCGTTTCGGCGAGGTCGTAGCCGCCCGGAGAGCGCGGCTAGGTCTGACCAGATTCGAAGTTCGCGACGCCGGTGGTCCATCCGACACCACACTTGGCAACATCGAGAACGGCACGCTCGGACGTGCACCCAGTCCGGCAACACTCAAGAAGCTCGATCTGGGCCTGCAATGGGCGAAGGGCAGCGCCGCAGATGCACTGGCCGGCGGCGAGCCCATTCCGCTGGAAAACCGATCCGATGAGAACTCTCGACCCGGCAACTACTCCTCTGGTCCCGACTCGATCGTGCTTCCACTCGATGAAATCAACAACCTGTTCGCGCTTCACCGGGAACTCAATGCCGTACAGGAAAGTTGTCGAGGGTCCGATCAACCAGCCGGCCTTGATCAGATCACGGCCAGCTTCAATGCCTTCGTTTCCCGAGTTGCCGGTCGGTATGCAACGGCCGTTCTCGAGCAAAACGGGGGACCCGGCTCGACCCTGCCCTTGGTCGCTGAAATGGCTTTCGCGCGATTTCTAGACGAGCCCGCCACCGGTGAAGACCCGCTCGAGCACGAAGAGCAACTCTACCGACGTTGGTTGGCTGGCCGCCACGCTGAGATCGACGAGGAGATGGACGCCAGGTTCAGAGAACGTTGGGGGGAGCGTGAGCGACGCGGTTGAAGTTGCGATCGAAATGGGCAAGGGTGCTTGCTCGGGACCAGGCGTCTTTTGGCAGTACTCCGCGGGGAGAGATTGGAAGGAAGTCACGATGTCCAGCGCGTTACCGCTACACGATCGAGTCAGCAGGCTGTTCGAGGGATTCCGCCATATGGGATCACCAGATGATCTCGATCCAGTTGTTGCAGCGCATGTGAGCGACAGAGTGGGATATGTCGTGAGCGCGGCCGAAGTGAAAGCGTTTCGCGATCATGGTTCCGACTCGCCGGATCCCGCTGTCTTGGAGGCAGTAGCGTCGTTCTTCGAAGCGCCCGTGACCTACCTGCTCGGCACGGGCGCCGAACAAGTGAACTACAACGACCAGCTCGACTACTTCGACAATGTACGGAACTCGCAGGCAACCGTATTCGCTTTGCGAACTCGCGTGCCCCAGCTGACGCCGGAGATTGCCGAGCGCTTGAGCGTGCTCGTCCGGGACACCCATGAACGTTTCGAGGTGCAGAGTCGGTCGGAGCCAACCGGGACCGGCGAATCGAAGTAATGGGTTCGGTGCAGGACGCTGCCGCCGCAGCGAAGACTGTCGATGATCCCGAGTTGCGTGCCAGTGTCTTCCTCGATGCGCTGGACATGCCGTTCGTCAGACCGTGGTCGATCGACCAATTTGTTGCCGAAGTCGGGTTCAAGATCGGCCGGGTAATTGTGGTACTCGACCTACCCGACGATCTCAGTGAGAGCGGTGAAGTATCAGGCTTCTGGGTGCGGACTGCCCCGGTCGACGTTATTTATGTCCGCATCGATGTCGATCCGCTGTTCAAAGAACAATGCATTCTTCATGAGGTCGCTCACATACTTCTCGGGCACGAAGCCGACATCGTCGTGACGGAGGCAATTCTCACCGAGTCGTTCATGAGAATGGCACCAGCCATCCCCAGAACAATGATCAATGCCCTCGCTGAGGAACAGCGCAGCAAGGTCTGTTTCACCCGAGTTCCGGACTTCCTGCAGCCAATCGAGGCAGAGGCAGAATGGCTGGGGACCGTCATGCTCGCTCGCGCCGACGCACTGCGCAAGCCCTTCTACCCCACGGGAATAGACCCGAAAGACGAAGAGACCTTGCGGAGGGTGGCCACAATTTTTGGGTGGCAGATGTGAGTTTTTTTGCCGAAGCAATCATCCCTGTTGTCCTGCTGCTGTTTTCTCTTCAACGCCTCCCCATGTACAGGTCGAAGCCGCAAACGCGGCCAATGACAGTCCTGTTGTTGACGCTCAGCACGGCGCAGTTCTTCCGGATTCATGCCCTCGCCGACGACAAACTCGACCCTATGCTTCACGGCGCCACCGGCATGTGGAATGTGTCGGTACTGATCGCTCAGGCCCTTGCGGTCTGCGCCGCAACCCAGTTGGTCGGGATTGTCGCCCATTCCACTCAAAGAAACTTTCCTCGCCCCTATCGCTATGGGCTCAGTGCGGCATTGATGGTGGGATTGGTCATCGCTTTCCTCCTCTCGCCTGCCCCAACCAGGCCGACCTACTACCTCAGCCAAACGTTCGTTGCCGAAGGATGGATGCTCGTCTACTGGGTCATCTTTCTCGGGAGCCTGTCGCTGTGCGTGACAGTGCCGCTCTACTTGTTGGTCCGAATGGCGTGGATCGTGAAAACCGGCGAGCTCGCAAGAGTTCTCGTCGGAGCTGCACTCGCGTGTGCGATGGTCTTGCTCTACGCAGTGCACAAGATCGCATACCTTGTTGCGTTCGGACGGAACGTGGATAACTGGTACACCCAGCACACGGTGCAAATCTCGCTATTCCTCATCATGTCCCCACTACTTTTCGCGGGTTACGTTGCCTGGGTTTACGTCTGGACCTCATTGCTGCCTCGCATTCAACGTTATCGACGCATTGTGTCGTACATGGAGCAGTGGCAGACCTTGGCGACTCAAAGCAACGCCATCCTCGCCGACAACCTGATACCAAGCTCCAAGCGCGCAGCGTGGCGCGCCAGCCGCAACTCAGTAGCGTCTACCCGACTGATGGTCGAGATGGTCGACGGCGAGGCTGTTGCACGCCAGGCCTCGACCATATTGGGAGCTAAAAAATGAACGGCACCAAACGTTTCGAACGCAACATGTACTCGGCGTACCCACTCCCCATGCCCTCGAGCATCGCGGCTTCCTCCGATGGAATTCTATGGACGTATCCGCCGATCAGAAACGCGACCATCGCGGGAGAAAGCCAGTTCCCGTACGCCAAACAGAAGCCGAGTGCGCAGACCAACGCCCCGGTGTACGACGGGTGCCGGATAAGCCAATATGGGCCCGTTTGCACCACCGGTTGCTCGGGGTGTGTGTGGACCTTGAAAGTAAAAGACTCTCCGAGTTCCCGAGCTGCAGCCAGTCTCAGCGCCTGGCCGAGCGCTGCGATGGTCAGTCCTGCTACGAAGATCGTCCGTGGACGACGAGCGCACACCGTGGCTGACGAGGCCACGCTGATGAGAAGGCCCCCGCCGTACGAGAGCACAAGACCACGGCCGACTGCGCGACCAGAACCATTGTCTCGATTTACAGAACCAATGCGCGGTTTCTGCTTGCTCATCCTGTATTCCGACCACACGAAGCCAGCGAATGCCGTCGCAAGCACCGCACCGGCAGGACGACTGGTCACGAAAAAGGGCTGCTTCCTGGCGGTCACGCTACCCAGCTTCTCAGATCCCGGACCCGCACCGGAACACAAACCGGACCAACCAACTTTGAGGACCACCGCATGACCACGACGACACGACCTGTCAAAGGATTGGCACTAGTGGGTGTCGGCGCGTTTCTGGCCGCAGCGTCAGCAACGATGGCCTTCCACATGGCTCCGAACCTGGTAAAAACCCCACTTGACGTCGACTCGGCCACGGTCGCTACTGGTAGCGCTACCTTGCTGGACACCGAGTCCCTCGTTCAAGGAATACCGAGAGTCGACCGCAATGTTCCGATCCGGGTCCTACAGCAAGTCACCGTCGAAGAACCCTCGGACAGCAATAAGATCACGATGCAGTCTGCTGTGCTGCTCCAGCGAGACGACAGGCCGGGAGAACGAGGCACTGTCAATGCCACTGTCGACCGATTCACCGCCGATCGCAGAACCGCGATGCCAATAAGTGATCCGATCGGATCCATTCAAAAGTACGTCGATCAACCTGCCGACGAGGTCACCCACGACGGCCTCTCCCTCAAGTTTCCCTTTGACGTCGAACAACGGTCGTATCCCTACTTCGACACGACCGCACGCCGCAGCCAGGCAATCGACTTCGCCGGCGAAACGACTCTCAACGGTTTGGACGTCTACCAGTTCGTGCAGGACATTGCGCCCCTAGATACCGGCGGGAAGCTGACACTCCCCGCGTCGTACTGGGGCATCGGCGGCGATGAAGAAATCTTGATGCACAGGTTCTACACAGCACAGCGCGAGTTGCTGGTCGAACCCACGACAGGTGCCGTCGTCTTCGGAAAGCAATCGGTGTGGCAGTACTACGGCCGTACAGCCGACGACCCGAACGCGGTCACCATCGTCGAGATGTCCCCACAACTTGATACCGAGACAGTCGATGCCCAAGTCCGACGCGCTACCGACTCCAAGCTCCTAGTGGAGTGGGTCGAGATGTACGGCCCACTTGCCCTCGGGACTGTCGGCGTCGCGGCACTGACAACGGGAGTACTTCTACTTCGGCGCAGGGGCACCGAAGGACATACCAGCTCGACGGGCGAGGGCAAAAGCAGCGCGCCTCACGCATACGAGGAGGCAAACGTCAGTGAGTGAAACACCAGGTTCTCGAATAACAATGGGCAAGCAGACAGCCAACGCGACTGATTGGGTCAATGAGGCGAAAAGGATGAGTGCCCGCGTACTGGAACCGGCTGCAGCACAGGTCGATCAAACCGCGTCCATCCCTGGTACGCATTTTAGCGAACTAGCAGAGCATGGGTTCTACGGAGTCGCTCTCGGCAGTGACAATCCCGTGCAGGCACTGTCTGCGGTGGGAGAAATTCTGGTAAGCGGGTGCCTATCAACGGCATTCGTCTGGGCACAGCACCATGGAACCCTGCTCAGACTTGCCACGTCGCGCAATCGTGCGCTCAAAGAGCGGTACCTGCCCGGTTTGCAAATGGGTTCGGTTCGCGCGGGAGTGTCCGGCGGGGGATACGCCGCACCTCAGCGCCCCCTGATCCAGGCTCGCCGGACGTCGGACGGCTACTCAATCGAAGGTTCGGCGCCATTCGTGACTGGGTGGGGTCTCGTCGACGTCCTAGGAGTTTCTGCATATGACGAGACAAACGATGAAACGGTGACGTTCCTTGCGCCTGCATCTGAGGACCACGGCCTGTCGTCGATGCGACTAGATCTGACCGCGGCCAACGCTTCTCAGACTGTCGCACTAAGTTTCGACGGTTATCGCGTCGACGAGACCGATGTAATGCATGTCGCGCGACGAGTTCGAAGCAGACAGGAAGCCATGTCAATGCTTGATCGAGCGATTGTTCGTATCAACGGTTCGCTTGCCCTGGGACTAGCCCGCCGAACCTTGACGGCTCTGGACACGTCGGGGCAGTGCAGTCAGGCAATGGCCAATAAGTTCACCGCGGTCAGGAACTCATTGGATCGCGCTGTCAGCGATACGTCTGTTGACATCCATGACGCGCGTGCGCAGGCCAGTCGCTTCGCCGTCGATGCATCGATTTACTACACGGCGATTACTGGTAGTCGAGCCGTACAACGAGGAGAACTAGCTGAGCGCACCGCCCGTGAGGCAAATTTCTCGCTCGTCTGCGCGACTACGGCTGAGATTAGGGCGCATGTACTGGCTGGTGTCGTAGACCGGAAGCGGACGCAGGTACGGTCCGCTTCCGCTGAACAGGCGGGTTCGTCGTACGAGGCGAGGGGTTAATGACATGAATGTAATTTCCGCGCAGCTTATCGGCGTGTCACAGCATCCCGAATTTGATTCTGGTTCAGGATGGACATCGGTTGGGACCGAAGACGTAGACGAAGGAGGCCATGCCATGCCGATGCCCAGTAAGGGTGACCGGACGTCGCTGACTGTCCGGCTGCCGTCGGAGCTTATTGACACGCTCAAGGCACAGCGAAGTTCGGCTGGCGCGACATCTCTAAGTCAATACGTCGCCGATCTCATCGCGATCGCCAGCGACCGCGAAGATCTGGCGCGCGAGCTTAATGGCGCGCATGAGCAGGGGGTGCTGCCCTTGACTGCGTAGCCGTTTTGACCTGAACCGACATTCGGGTCATACGTTCAACTGAATCTACGCAGCACCACGAAGACGACAAAAGCCCCCGGCATGCGGGCCGAGGGCTTTCGAAGTCGGAGAAGCGAGTGACTAGCTCGCTACTCGTTTTTGGTGCTCTTC
>NZ_LVCV01000479.1 GCF_001647195.1 Rhodococcus sp. EPR-157
GGACGCAACACCGGACCGGTTGTGGCATCGCTTCGCACCAATTCTGGCCGCGCGGCGTTCGATGCGGCTCTACGACCCGACCACGCGTAAGTACGGCTCGGCAGGTCCGTTGACGGTCAAAAGGCCGGCGCTACCGTCCGCGGTACCGCTGTTCGTGCACGGTCGCGCCCGCGTCGTCGCCTTGGACTTCGACACCAAACACCATAGTCACGACGCCGTCTCCGCAGACGTGACGCGCGTGCTGGCGTGGCTGGACGAGTGCGGAGGCCGCGCGGTCGTCGATAAATCCACCAGTGGCGGCCGGCACGTCCTAATACCGCTCGCGCCGGGCAAGACCGTCTCGGCCGACGAGATTCGCCCGTTGCTGCGCCTGCTGACTGTGCGACTGCCCACGTTGGACATCACCCCGATGACCAACGCCAAAGCCGGCTGCATCACCGTCCCCGGGTCGGCGTGCAAGGAAGGCGGCCATCGAGAACTCGTCGACCTCGACCCCGCCGCAGCGTTCGACATCCTGACCATCGGCTCCGACGCCGGAACACTGGCCCGTCTCGAAGCCCTGCTCGGAGGGATTGGGCGAACACCCATTACACCCGCCGAGGCCTACATCCGAACCGAAACGGTGACTGAACGCGTCGTCGGAGCCGGTCACGATGCACGCCTGCATCCGCGGTTCTGCAGGAGCACCCCGCCACCGCACTCCGTGGTCGAGTTCGCCCGCACCGGCCGCCTCGACAGCAGCCGTTGGCCGTCCCGCTCGGAAGCGCGGCAATCGGTGATCACCCACGCCGTCCTCGGCGGCGCCAGCGCCGCCGACATCCTCACCCGCGCCGCCGCGACGCACTGGGCGGGCCTCCGCGCTGCCTACGCCCACTACGCCGAACCGGCGCGCGCCATCCGCCGCGACGCCGACCGCGCCCTCGACTGGGCCGCATCGACCCTCCCCGATCCAGTTCGGGATACCGGGCACAAGCAAAAGCACACAGGGGGTGCCTACGATCCGGTCCTTCGTTCCTGGCTTATCCACGCGCAAACCTGGGTAACTTCGGAGTTCTCTCATCGGCGTGACCGCTGGACCACTCACGCAGTTGTTCAAGCTCTCGCATGGGCTGCAGCAGTGTCGGGTCAGATCATCGAAGGTGTACCCACAGTCGGCGTAGGTGGACGCTCACTGTCTATCGCTGCAGGGATGCTTCCCGAATCGACGGTGTGGTCGGTACTGGAGCGACTGCGAGATATGGAGGGAGCCCCCGTCCTGCTGATCGAGCGCGGTGTCGGGCAGAACCCTGATCGATACGCCCTCGTCCCCACTCCGGCGGGACGAGCAGCGTCGGCCGCCGGTCCTGAAGCCGCTACGGAGGCGGCAGAGGTCGAGTCGGTACACCCGGCGTGGAGCGTCATCGGATGGCGCCACCGCATCCTCTACAACGCCGTGAGCGCGGCACCGGAACCGATGACTCCGGAAGCCTTGTTCACCGCGGTCGGGATCGGGCGCACCAGCGGCTACGAAGCACTGGTGGATCTGCGGATCGCCGGCCTGCTCACGGTCGAGAACGCCCAGGTGAGCATCGGGCCGGTCGATCTCGACGATATCGGCCACCGACACGGACTTACCGGAGCGATCCGTGCCCGGATCGTGCGCCACCGTGCCGAACGGATCGTGTGGCGGGAATGGCTCGCCGCCCGCGAGGAGGCCCGGACACCGCCCGAACCGGACCTGGCACTGTTCACGGTCCCAGGCGACCAC
>NZ_LVCV01000480.1 GCF_001647195.1 Rhodococcus sp. EPR-157
GGGGCGGCGGCGGGGGAGAGGCCGAGTGTGGTGGCCGGTATCGGGTGTTCCACCAGCCGCCCTGGTTCTGCGGTGACCGGTGAGGCCACCGGGTGTGTCGCTCGTTCGGCGCCCGCGACGCCGCGCAGCAGCGCCACGACGGCGGCGATGGCGCGGCGGATGCGGGGGTCGTCGGGGTTGTATCCCTCGTCGATCACTGCTTGGCGGTATTCCGGGTCTTGTTCCACGTAGAGGTTCGACGCAGCCGAGGGTGGATCGGTTCCACCCGGGCAACGACGATCACACCATCTGCCCGTGCCGGGTGGGGGCGGGAGATAGTCGGTGATCGCACTGTGTCGGTGGGTGAGCTGATAATCGCTACTATGAGGATCCGAACGTTGCTCGGCCCGCCGCTGTCGCACGAGATCGTCCGAGACACCGCTACCGCGATCGTGCTGTCGATGACCCACGAGAAACCGGCGAGCTCGCAAGCCGATGCGCTGGCCGCGCGGACGCCGCGGCCGGTGCGGCCGGCGCCATGCAAGGCAGTAGAGCGGGATACTCGCGCGAGGTAGCGCGGGGTTCGTGTCGGTGCCGCGGTCTACTGTGCGGGGCATGCGCGAAAGCGAGACTGCGGAGGTAGCCGGCGTGTCCGAGCGCGTCCTCGACGAGCTCGCCCAAACCCTCGCCGAGAAACTCGACGTGCTGCTCGACCGGCTGACCGATCGCGCTCTCACCGTTCCCGACGCGGGCACCTCGGCGTGGCGGCAGCAGTGGCTGGGCCGCGACAGCGATACCGGACGCCAGCACCACGCCCGGCGGCTCTACATCCGCGCTGTGCTCGCCAGCCGAGCAGGAATCGGTCTACAGGAGGTGTCGATACCGCCCGCGGCCGACCCGAAGCCTGCGGTCACACCTGCGCCGCGAGCACGGCCTGCGCGCCGACGTGTCGATCACAATGACAACCAACTGGCGATGTTCTAGGGAATCTCTTCGCCGAGTGTGGGAACCATTCGGGGCTGCGGTGCATCCAACTGTGCGCAGGGGTGGTCGGCCGTCTGAGGGGGGAGGCCGGCCACCCCTCTCATGCCTTGGCGGCCCACCGACGAGCCGCGCGTCCCACTGACTGCGCCGCGGTTCGCCTTTACGGTTCGATCGTGGACACAGACGGATCGGACCGCGGCGGCGACGCCGACGGACCGGACATCGACGGCGACGACACCGTGTGCGATCCCGGTTCCAGCGCGCAAGGCAGCATCGAGACCGGCAGCAACATAGGTGAGGGCGGCAGCGAGTCGGTGGTCATTGCAGTCGACTTCGCCGCCGGCCGCGGCGCGGGTAGCTCGCGCCGCGGCGTACCAACCCCGGTGCCTGGTTCCGGCCGAAACCTCGACCGGCCGCCGGTTCGCAGCGCAGACGCGGAGATGTTCTACGACCTGGTGATCGAACTGACGCCGCGGCAGCGCAGGTTCGTCGAAGTCGCTGCCTGGACCCTCGCCGACGACGTCTACGACGCGATCGAAGAGCTGGCCACGATCGGGGACTTCGCGTCGCAGGACATCTCCGTTCTCAGCGACTTCCCACCCTGTACCTGGACACAATCGGTGACATGGTGGCGTCAGCAGGCTCGCTGTTTCGACGACCTCGCTACCGAGACATCAGGTGCTGTCGATCCCGATCCTCGGTGTACCGGTGAGGAAATGGCACTGCACCTGATCGTGCACCGTGCCCGGGGTATGGCCACCGACCCCTGCGATCCACACACCGACCTGACCGACGGGCTCCCCGAGCACGACAGTGACAGCGACTGGGATGCTCCGTTGGAGTTTCTGTTCCACGACCATGACGTACTGATGTTGTTCGACGACGACATCGAACCTGGTCTCGGTACAGTCAATCAATCTCGATCCGGCGCAGTGGTTTACCCCGTTCGCCGACAGCCCACCGCGTAACCCGGAGCGAGAATTTCGGCGCTGAACGACAGAAGCCTGCCGCTCGCTGGAAGGCTGCGCTCGAAGGGTCAGTGCCGAACCTCGAGCACGCCGTGATGGGCAGGTTCGGGATCGGACGCATCACGGGCGGCGCTGTCCGCGTCCGTGAGTGTGAGTGTGAGTGTGCCGCAGTGGTGGGCGCGGTCTCGTCCCGCCGTCTTCGCTGCGTACATTCCGTGATCGGCGGCGCGGACGATGGAGTCCACCATTCGCTCCACTCCGAGACGGGGATGGTCGGCGGGACTCGATTCGCCGGTAGCCACCGTATCGGTGGTACCGCGGTCAATGCCGGTCGGAGCGATCGTGGGGGTGCTGCCGGGGTGTGTCGGTTCGACCTGGACTGTCACCGACCCGGCGCTGACGGTGACATCGCCGCTCGGTCGGACTGCGTCGACGATGGTGGCTGCGAGCCTCGGATGCGCTCCGGGCAGGAGCAGCAGGAATTCTTCGCCTCCGATGCGGGCGACGACGGGTCCGGGTTGGCCGGGGCCCGCCGCGGTCTGCTCAAGCGTCCGAGCAACGGTGACGAGCACATGGTCACCTGCGGCATGCCCGTGGGTGTCGTTGACGGTCTTGAAGTGATCGACGTCCACTACGACGGCAGTCAGGGATGCGGCGTGCTCGCCGGCGGTGCGTAGCAGTGTCTCGGCGGCGGCGAGTAGTCCACGCCGGTTCAACAGGCCGGTCAGTGAATCGGTGTTGGCGAGTGTCTCGAGTCGTTGGTTGACAGCAATGACGGAGCGCCGAAGAGCGAGAATCAGCGCTACCGGGACCAGCACAGTGGTGACCGCCGCGCCGACCGCGATGATCGTGACGGCCATGCCGGCGGATTTCATCGCAACGACGGACAGTGCGGTGGCCATGGCCATCGACGCGGTGGTCAAGGCTGCGGTGACGCGGGGCGGGGAGCCGGAGGCGGCGATTGCCGGTACGACCGCGAGCATGGAGGTCACTGCGCGGGTTCCGGCGGGGTCGGCGATCAGGTACGCCGAGATCGCTACTCCCAGCATGCCTCCGGATCCGAGGATCGTGAACTGGCCCTCGGTGAGGCGTCCGGCGCGGACGGCGATCGCGACCGTGAGCGCGGTGAACGCGACTACGACGGTCAGGACCGGGAGTGCACCGGGGCGAAGGAAGGAGGGCTCGATCAGGGCGATGGCGAGCATCGGCAGCGCGCCGGAGGCGCTCGCGATGACCATGGCTGTGCGGGTGTCCCACCGCGAGCTCGATGTGGAACGCGGGGCCATGGGTCGGGGGTGGTGCACAGTCATCGTCGGGCGCCTCTGATCCGTCAAGTATTCAACTTCTTTCCTATCGGCCAGGCACCGGCGAACGTTTCCGTGTTGGACACCCGGGGCAGTGCCCGCCGAAGATCGGCGCCGCTGCGGGCTCACCGTCGCGCGCCCCCGACACGTGTGTCGGTCATGTCGTTAACGGTGGTGTCGCGTCATCGATGGTGTCGAGTCATCGATGGTGGTGCTGATCGAGCATCACACCCAGAGCGGCCACAGCCTGCGACCGCGCTCGGGTCGCGTGCACCAACGGAAGGTGATGGTGGCGGGCGTGAGGTGCGCACATTCCCGCGAGGGCTGCTACGAGGACCGGCACAACACCCCCGACGTGCGCGCGCTGGTCGGCGGGGGCGTTCGAGTGCGATGTGAGTGTCTCGATCATCCACGCAGTCCACACCTGATAGATGCTCGGCAGACCCGTGGTCGATGCCGTGGACGTCATCTCGAGCGCATGCACTACCCGTACGACGGGGTCGGTGGCCGCCTGCTCGAGTAGTGCTGCCGCACACGCAGCGACGGTGTCGACACCGGTCGTGTGCGGGTAGCGGCCGGCTGCGCACAAGGCTCGGGCCCGGGTGTGTCCTTCGATGTACACCGCGGTCGTCAACCCGGTGGTGGAGCGGTACGCCCGGACGAGCCGATCCCGGCTGATCCCCGTCGCCGCATGAACGGCGCCGATGGACACGGCCCCCATTCCGCGCTCGAGCATCAACTGGGCGGCCGCCTGCATCGCCGTGTCGTGCATCAGCCCTGCCCGCTGCGGTGCCCGGGCGGGCGACGACGAAACGTGGGCAAGACTCACGGTGCGTGGCGTTCCGCGGCGACGGTGTCCGCCGCTCGTCGATGCCGCAGCGCCCGGGAGATCAACACGAACGCCGCGATCCCTGCCGTGGCCAGAGCGCCGTCGCGGGTGCCCGCCGCAGCGGAGGTGACCGCAAACAACGACACGGCCCCGAGAATGTCGAGAATCATTCTCACTGCGGCAGTGTCGAGCAGCAGGGCCGGCGGCGCAGCGGCATCGGTCGCTGTTGTCGGCGGCGTCTGTGGTGCCGGTTCGGCAGCCGCCGGCTGCGGTGACCGGTGCACGTTCATGCCTCTGATTGTTCGCGGCGCACCGTGATGATGTCGGCGTCGTCGGCGAACATGAGGGTGCCGCCGGTAAGGGCGACGGCCCAGCGGCGCGGTGTGCCCCAGGTGCGTCCCAGTGCGTCGGCGGTGAGCAGGAAGTCGGCGAAGTCTTCGACCAGGTGCCGGCCACGACGTGGCCGCCCTCTCGCCGCACCTGGACAACGTCACCAATAGCGGCTTCGGTATATGTGAGATGTCCCGATGTGCTCATGACGGTATTGAAACAGACCGTGCTAGTGGTGGACGCGTGCACCCAGGACGCTCGGCGATACGGCCAGGGTCCGGTTTGGTCGGATCCGGTGCGCAGTGTGTGCTCGTTCACGACGTACCGCGCTCGGGTCTGCCTCGCTCGACGACGGGCGCCGTGTCGAGCGGTACGCCGCAGCGGCGTCGAACCATGTGTGTGTGAGAAACAGGGGTTGTTTCGGCGGTCGTGTCGGCGGAGATACCGGAATCCATGAACGAGCACGCCGAGAGCCCCGACGAGCGACACCGCAGACCCGACGGAGTCGACGACGACACTGTTGCTGCGGTGGGAAAAGTATCCGAAGCCCTCGAATGCATCGAACGAGCCCGCGGGCACCTGTACGAACTGCATCAGCTGATCGGGCACGGTGACCTGTTGCTCGGCTACGCCGTCGAGGCACTTCATCGTGCTGGGGGGCACCCCGAACACGCGCAACGATTGCAGCAGGAACTGCTCGGCCGCAACGTCATCGCCGGACGCTGGACGTTCCAGATCGTCGAGGACTTCGACGACAACTACTGGGCGATCTTCCGCGCCGAAGAAAAGCGGGTCCGAGATGCGCTGCAGGACGGGAAAGCTCACGTGTTCGAATCGGAAATGAAAGAGCGTC
>NZ_LVCV01000481.1 GCF_001647195.1 Rhodococcus sp. EPR-157
CTTCGCGGTAGCCGGAATCGCGGTCGCAGGTGCGGCGTTGTTCGCGGGCGCCGGTGTGTACGTGGGTGCCAACCACGTCATCGAGAACCGATTGGGTCCCTCCGCGATCGGGTGGGCGTTGATGCTTGGCACCGTGCTGGACGGTGTCCCTGAGAACACTGCACTAGGGGTGTCCCTGACCAGTGGCGGCGGCCTGGTGCTGCTGGTGGCTGTCGCCGTCGGCAACATCCCCGAGGCCGTGGGAGGGGCTGCGTTGATGCGTGATCAGCACGGCTTCAGCCGCGCGCGAGCACTGGCATTGTGGGTGGTGACCGCCGTGATGCTGGTGGTCGTCACGGTTGTCGGGTTCGCGCTCTCCGACGTCATCCCCGAGACCGGGATCGCCGCTGTGCAGGCGTTCGCCGGCGGCGCCACATTGGCGGTGCTGGCCGACTCGCTCATGCCCGAGGCCTACCGCGACGGCGGATGGTGGGTCGGTATGGCCACCGCAGCAGGCTTTCTGGTCGCCTTCGCTCTCGGATGAGTCCATCTGTGCGAGTCCATAGGTGCAAGTCCATTGTGCGAGTCCATAGGTGCGAGTCGATGACCAAGGAGTTCGGGGCGGCGCCGCGGCAGCTGAACACCCGAACACTCGGTCACCATTCGATTGCTCCCGATCGCAGCATTCTGCCGGTCACGTGTGTTTCGGCCGCCATGATGGAACATCGCCCGTCGCCGCGGCGATCTCGCGTAATTTGCGATTGGTATGCGACGAGGCCACCACGAGCATGTCGAATGCCGCGTCTTCGGAGACTGCGTAGCGCGACATCACAATACCGGTTGCGATGCCGATCTCGCGATTGGATTTTACTGCTTCGGCCAGCTGCGTGCTGCGGTCCTCCGCCCGCGCCGCCTTGAGCGCGACCGCGGCATGGTCGGCGTAGATCGCACAATCGTCCAGCACCCCTGGGGTGAAGAACTGTGGCCGGTGGGAGTAGAAGCTCATCGCGCCGAGCTCGACGTCTGCCAATGCGAGATAGAAGCTGGCGGTCGAACGGATCGGGGTGTCGGCAGTGATCAGGCGTCGGTACTGATCCCACCGCGGATCGTGCTCGACGTCGTTGTTGACGGTCGTTGCTTTCGCCGTCAACGTGGCTTTGGTCGACGATTGACCGGTGCGATCTGCGATGCGCGCCGCCGCTGACAGCACCGCTGGATCGGACGCGGCAATGACCTTCAAGGTCCCGTTGCGGCGAAGCGTGGTCACGGCGGCTCCGGAGCAAGAGATCGTTTTCACCGCCAGGTCGACGACACGCTGAGCAGTCGGGGCGGATGCAGTTTCCTGCGCCAAGTCCCACGCCAACGACGCAAAGCGTTGCCCAGTGTGATGCGGGTTGACAGTGCTCACAGCCGTTGCCTCTCACAGCGAAATTTCCAGAACATCGTGTTGCCCATCTTGCCAGGTGCAGAGCAACACCGGCACCGAAGACGAGAGACAGCACACCGCCGCACGACGTCCGGGCCTGAGCGAGGACGATCATGCCGAGGTTTCCGCCGGCCCCGCTGCGGTCATCAGAGTGGGCTTTGCATCGCGATCGTGTCCGAAGGTCGACGGCACCAGATCGGGTCGCCGCTCACCTCGGGTGTACGGCGTGCGGGCGGTCTCGGGGTCACCGAACGTGATGGCGCGTGCCCGGCGGAATTGGTGGCCAGCGTCGCTGCCCAATTGACCAGTGTGCCGACGCGTATGCGGTTGCCGGACAGAAACGCAATGTGGATCACTCCCTACGACAGCCAGCCCAGCAAGCCCGACATGCGCAGCGGCCCCGCCTGAACGAGGGCATGACCACGCGCGATGTAGGCGGCGCTACCGAGATCGCGGTAGGTGAACGGCGCACGCGCAGCACCGGGGTCGGCGACGTCAGCGGCGATCAACGCTCCGACGTGGCGACCGCCTTGTATCGCCACTTCCGCTACACCGGATAGGCCGTTCAGCGACATCATGTCCCCGGCCACCCAGATGTTCCGGTGCCCGGGTACCGACAGGTCCTCCTCGACGGCGATTCGCCCCGACCGGTCCTGCTCGACACCAAGAGCATCCGCCAGGGTCCGCACGAACGGAACGGCTTCGACGCCGGCTGTCCACAACACCGTGCGAGTGTCGTACCGGGTGACCGTCTTCGGCTCGTCCTTGGTGGTGGTTTCGATATCGGTACCGGTGACGTCGCTGAGTGCACCGAGATGGGTTTCGGAGGGCTGGCGGGGTGAAGCCGTAGCGATCAGCGCGGTGATAAGCATCGACTGCGTCCAATGACGGCGTGCGCGAATGGTCCACGAAACTCCGTGTGGCGTCGGCGACTGTGCACGGCGGGGATACGCCACATGTTCTGTACCCCGGAGCCGGTGGGTTCATGCTCCCGTGCCGGGCCACTCCCGGGCCGAGGCCCTCACGGGCGTTCGATCAGCGACACCACGGCGGCCGCGATCGACCCTGTGGCCGCGCGCGCCCGTCGTTGTCGGTCCGCGCCGGACCCGCGTGTACGCAACCGGTTCACCTGCGCCTGCACCCATGCGGAATCGGCAGATGCGGCGAGCGCATCCGCGACGTGGCTGCAAAGACTGTCGATCACGGCATCGGCGGGAGCGGACCGGCCGGTGAGCGGATGAACCAGAGTCGATCGCAGTCCGCTCCTGCCTGCGCGCCAATACGCCCAGCGCAGAGCATGATCGGTGGTGTCGGGCGGTGCAACGTCGTCGTCGATGGCGCGCAGAGCGGTCATGACCAACGCCCTGACCAAGACCGCCAACAGCACTGTGTCGGCTGTGTCGGCGGGGACGTCGCTGACGCGAACTTCGACGGTAGGAAACCTCACCGAGGGGCGAACATCCCAGTAGACCATCCCGTCGTCGAGGATGGCGCCTACGTCCTTCATCTGCGCGAGCAACTGCGCGTAGTGCTCGGGTGACCGGACGAACGGCGGTGGCCCGGCGCTCGGCCACCGCGACCACAACACCGAACGCCAACTGGCGTAGCCGGTGTCGTGGCCGTCGTAGAACGCCGAGTTCGCCGTCAGCGCGAGCAGAACAGGTAACCAGGGCCGTAGATGATTGCCCACGTGCATTTGCTGTCGCTCGATCCGGAACACCGACGTGTACGTGGGCTCCGCAGACGCCTTGTTCGGCGGCGATGATGCCGTATTCGGCTGCGATGTGGCGGTAGCGGACGGTGTCGGTGATCGGGCCGCTGGTGGGCAGTATCGGCGGTACACCCGCCGCGAGGACCGCTGCACCGCAGGCGCGGGCTGCGGACGCGGCCAACGACCGGGACCGGTGCAGCTGAGCGAGCAGCTCGTCGGCGGTGTGCAGCACCGGTGTCGAGGTCTCGATCTGACAGGGCGTCAGTTCGAGCTGCACGTCGAGACCGAGCGATGCAGCGCGGTCGGCTACCTCCCGGTTCCGCATCACCGGGACACCGGTGCTCGGGTCGAGAAGTAAAAGTTCTTCTTCCACTCCGAACGTCGGAACTTGCCGCGTAGTCATCCGATGCCCCTTTCCCGCGCGCTGTCGACCGCTTCGGCGTCGACCGACAGCGTTCGCTTCGGCTACCGAGCGCTCGCGTCGGCTATGTCGGGTTCTCGTGGGTCAGTGCCCGGTAGCCGGTAGCTCCTGCACGGTCGATGGCGGCTTTGACGATGCCGAACACGGCGCCGTGAACAGCGGCCGCGATCAGCACCTCCTGCACCGACCGGGTGAGGTCTTTCGGGTCCGGTGCCTCGACGTCGTTGTCGCCGACGTGTTTCCATATCTGTTTGAACACCACGCCTGCCGCGATCCCGCCGAGAACACTCGTCGCCAGCGACAGCGGTGTGTAGAACGCTTTCGACACTGCACTCATCGCAGTACCTTCCTTGAACGTCGTCGGCGAAGAACAACGCTCACCACGACCGCAGCCACGATGGCTCCGACGATTCCGGCGGCGGCGCCGCGATGATCCTGGACCGCGGTCGATGCCCTCGATGCTTGGTAGGCAGCTTCGTTGCTGACCCTGGTGGGCACGTCTGCTTTCGCGGCGAGGGCAGACACTGTTTCGGCCAGTTCGGCGCGTTGGTCCTCCACGCTCGGCGGGGGCTCGTTGCTGTCAGCGGTGTGCCCGGTTGGTGTGTCGGTCATCGGATTCCTTTCTTGATGGCGGTGATGTCGTCACCGACGCTCGCTGCAGTGTCTTCGGGTATCGGCGGCAGTGCGTTCTTCGCCCGCGATGCCCCGACGGCGGCCAGTACCGCGCCGAGAAGCAGGACGGCGGCGGCGACGATCAGCGCCGCGAGCCACGCTGCCACGACGGTCGCCAGACCCAGTACCGCGGCAGTCAGGAGCGCGGCGAGGCCGAAGAACAGCAGCAGGGCACCCGCGCCGGAGATTCCGATGCCGATACCGACGCGGGCCCCTTTGCTCTTGACTTCGGTGAGCCCTGCATTGATTTCGGTGCGAACCAGCGTCGAGACCTGAGTGGTCAGGCGTTCGACGAGCTCCACCGTCGACAGATCGGCGACATCGGACTGCCGGGCGGGGTCGGTCCCGGGGTGGCCGGGGCGGTGCTCTGCGGTCATGAGGTTCTCCTTCGGGGCGTGCTCGGCCGGGTTGTGCTCAGCCGGGGTGTGTGATGGCCGAACTGGTCGGTCGGTGTTCGCCGGGTCGGTCTCTGGTGGGTTGTGGCTCTCTCGTAGGCGCCGGCCTTGCTCGATCGCTTCGGCATCTGCCGCCTCGTTCTTGTCCGACACCCGGGTGTCGCGCGGCGGAAGTTGCAGTCGCTCTTCGGCCACGAGCCCTGCCTGGAGCTGGCGGCCACGCTCGAGTTCGGAATCGAGTTCGGCTCCGAACAGCAACGCCAGGTTGGTGATCCACAACCACAGCAGGAAGACAATCGCTCCGGCGAGCGAGCCGTAGGTTTTGTTGTAGCTGGAGAAGTTCGCGACGTAGAACCCGAACCCGACCGTCGCGAGGATCCATACGATGATCCCCACCGCTGCGCCCGCGCTGATCCATTTGAACTTCGGTTGCTGCACGTTCGGGGTCGCGTAGTACAAGATGGCGACCGCCAGGACGATCAGCACCAGCACCAGCGGCCAGCGCGCGATGTTCCAAACACTCAGTGCGGTGTCACCGAGTCCGACGACGTCCCCGACGGCCGAGGCCACGGGACCGCTGATGGCGAGCATCACCGCAGCAAGTGCGATCAACACCAGCGCGATCAACGTGACCAGCAGCATCACTGGGCGCAGTTTCCAGACTGGTCGGCCTTCCTCGACTTCGTACATGCGGTTCATCGCCCGCCCGAACGCGCCGACGTATCCGGATGCGGACCACAATGCGCCGGCGACACCGATGATCAGCGCGAACCCCGCGGTCGGTGCCTGCACGAGTTGCTCGATCGGGCCACGTAGGGTCTCGACGGCGGACGACGGTCCGAGGTCACCGACGATTTGCAGCACACCGTCGACCGTTGCTTGGCCCTGCCCGAACACCCCCAGCAGTGACACGATCGCCAATAATGCCGGGAACAGCGAGAGCACCGCATAGTAGGTCAGCGCGGCCGCGAGGTCGGTGCACTGGTCGCGAGAGAACTCGCGTGCAGTTTTCTTCACCACGAACACCCAGGACGGCTTCGTCAGATCCGTCGGCGACTCCGGCTTGCGCGGGTCGTCGGGATCGGCGTCGATCGGTGCAGGCGAATCAGGCTCGGTGCTCACCGTATCTCGATACCCACCCGCTCGAACTCGAACCAGACCGCCCACGACGAGGACTGCACCGAAGCCGCTCGCCCTTTTGGCTCGGCTACGAACCGCCGTGCCACTGTCCGCGATATAAACTTGTCGCCATTGTCCGATGGTGAGGTGTGAAGGTGGTCGAGTTCGAGATGACAGCTGACTCCGTGGCGGTCCCGTTCGAGGTCGGCGTGACCCGACGGGGCGGGCTGGTTGTTCTGAATGTGCGGGGGGAAGTGGACCTCGTGACAGCGCCGCAGCTGACCGAGTCGATCGACACGGTACTGACCGAGCTCGAGCCAACGGCATTGATCGTCGATCTCACGAACGTGCCGTTCCTCGCGTCGATGGGCATGAGTGTGCTGGCCGAAGCCAATCGCCGAATCGGCGATGCCGCAGTATTCGCGGTGGTGGCGGACGGCCCGAGCACCGCCCGCCCGCTGACCATGATGGGCCTCGATCAACAGTTCGTGATCTACACCGACCTCGACGCGGCCGTGGCAGCTGTCGCAGCCTGATCACACGTGGTCCGGTCCGACAGGAAGTATTCGAGCGGCGGTAGGGGATTTTTTCGGTGGAGACGGGTATGACACTGTGATGTCATCGCCTCCTGCGCACGAAGCGGGTCCGGTCGAGTGGGTCATCTCGAACGCACCTGCCGACCCGTCGCACGCCAGTGCGATACGCCGCGCACTCGCCGAATGGTTGAGCGCCACTGCCTTCACCGAACAGACCCGTTACGACATCACCCTCGCGGTATACGAAGCCGTCGCGAACGCGGTCGAACACGCCTACCGCGATCGGACCGTCACTGGGACGATGACCGTTCACGCCGCCTACTCCGCGGCGCAAGGAGCACTTCAGGTGTCGGTCAGCGATGACGGCACCTGGCAGCAGCCCACACCGACACCATTGCGCGGCAACGGAATCCCGCTGATGACTGCGCTGAGCAACGACACCTCGATCGATCACACCCACCGCGGAACATCGGTGTTGATGAACTGGATAGTCTAATTCTTCCTCGCCGCAGGCAGTATCCGCACGCGTTCGGCTGCGCGGTACGCAGTGCGAAGGATCTCAATGAGGAAGCAACAGGGCAGCGTTCTCAGCGTCAGGGGCGAGCGTGAACCATCCGCTCGACGGCGATGACGACCGGTTGTCGCCGAGCACCAACACCATCACCGCTGGCCGGGTCCTCCTCGAAGGGGATGCGCTTTCGTCATGGTGTGGGCGGTACCCGGGGCCGGGCGGCGTCAACCCAACTTCCACGAGCACATCGACTTCTGGAACATTGTCCTCTGGTGGAGCCCCGGCGGTCGGGTGTAGAACCGCCGGCGTAAGAACCGGGTGCGGGCCCCAGCTCGAATCCAGTGCGGCCCGGTTCGTCGAAACCACCTCTCGGCGCGTGCGCGGTAGGAGATCCTGGGAAACGAGACCGTTCACAGCGGTGCGGTATGTCCGGGTGCAGCGGTGGTCGGAAGGAGAGCTGATGAACTATGCCGAGATGTCCTCGGACCAGCTGGGGGAGCGGTACGACCGATTGACGAAGGAGAGACGGTCGGCGATAGCCCACGATGCACCCGCCGATCAGGTGTTGTCGATGGAGAACGAGTGCACCAGGGTGCACAACGAACTCAGACGCCGCGGCCTCTGACCCGGACACACATCACCGGGCGAATCACGACCGGGGCGACAAGCGGCTGAACGGACGAACGTGTGGGCGGTACTGATGTGAATATCGGCGGCTGCGGATCAAGATGAGGCAAGCACGGCGTCACCGAACGCGCCCACC
>NZ_LVCV01000482.1 GCF_001647195.1 Rhodococcus sp. EPR-157
TCTGTGCGGACAACGCGAAAGACCGCACTCGCACTATCGGCACGATTGAACATTCGTCACCCCAGGCAGAATGCCCCTGATGTCCACGAATGTTCGCATCACGCCCATCCTGCTCGGATAGCGAAGGCCCGCGTACGCACTTCGCACAGGCGCGCGCCGTGTCGTGCACGACTATCCGTTCGCTGACCGGGCATCGTTTGCTACAGCTTCCGCCTCGGTCGCCAACAGCAACACGCAGGCCTCGAGTTCCTGGAAGCCGATCTGATTGTCCGCGAAGCGCGCGAGAGCGCGACGAGCCTCAGCGGCAGCGGCAGCCAGATTGTGTGCGCGCAGCTCTGCTCCGGGCATCGAAACCGACACTGGTCCTTCATCTCCATGCAGCAGGCTGTACGCGCACCCGGTGCCCCATTTCAACGCTTCGTCGAGCTTGCGTAGCGTGAAGGAACTGACCGGTACCTGCCTGCCGTTCTCGATATTGGTCAATGTGCTGTTGGAAGGGCCACCGGACCTCCAGAGATCTGTTTGACTCAAACCGAGACGCGCACGTCGATCCCGGACCGCGAGCCCCAGCCGAGCGACATCTCCGAACATGAGTCGACGATGTCCGAAGGATCCTTCGATAGCAACGTTTCCGGGAACGGACCGAATACGCTGACGCCACGACCAGCGCCAGCGGAGCACGGCGGGCCCTGCGGACGCGAACGCCGCAGGCGCCAGGATCTGCCTCGTCGAGTGAGCACCCAGGTTTCACCGAGGCAGGGGACTTCAGATGGTGCCGAGTAGCTGTGACACGGGCAAGAACCCCAATGACAGGAGTCACCTAGTCGTCGGCGACCCCTGAGCGAGCGAACCGTGTGCTTGCCGCCTGGCCCCCCATACGCACCGCTGGCCACCGATACACATCGATAGACACGGTCGAAACGAGATGCGTAGGCAGTCGGGGTGCGCGAAATGCAGCCCGGACAGATTGACATGGAACCGAAGTGCGTCGTCGCCCGGCCAGGTGCGCAGGTCGAAGAGACCGTGGGTGAGGACGGCGAGGTCGAGTAACAGGTCGGGGACAAACGGTGTTACAATTAGGAACAACAATATGGGAAGGGTTGGCATGACCGTCATCGACACCAGAAGTGCGCTTGCCGCCAACTCTGCCCGGGAGCACCTCGTGCGCCTCGATCGTCTCCGGTTGATCAGTATGGCGCAGAGTGAAGGCCTCACGCTGCGGCAGATCGCTGACCTCCTCGAGATCTCGGCAACTCAGGTCCACCGGCTCGCGATCCGCGCTGAGCAGCAGCCTGATGAACTCGAGAAGACCCCGGCTGAGGTGATCTATCAGCGCTCTGCCGGGTTGGTCAGCGATGAAGAGATGATGGACACGCTGGTGAACTGGCGCTATACGTATGGCTCTGTGCCCACCGAGGGCGACCACTCGGTGGACGCGTACGCCAAGGGCAGCTGGGACGACGTCCGGCGTGCGTACCGGCGAGGTTTGCTCAGTGACGACCAGTGGGATGTCCTGTTCGACCGCACGAGAAGAGCCCGAAACGCCCACCGCGCTTCGGCCCCGGTGTGAGGGCAGAACTTCTGCGTGACTCAGTCGCTCGGCAACTGGTGGGTCTAGGCCAGGCGGGACGGCCACTGCACGCCGCGAGCGGTCGCAGTACCCTCGCCCTCTATGAGGGCGACCGCCGCCGGGACCGGACGCTGCAGGAGGTCATCGAGTGGTATCTCGACCTCGCCGAACCTAGTCGCGACGGGCACTGCGCTGCAATCATTTCTTCGGGGCCTCCGGGGGCTGGCAAGTCCACGGCGCTGCGCCAGCGTCACCTCGTCGAGAGCAGCTACCGATACCTCGACGCGGACCTCGTCAAAGACGAGCTCCTGCGCCGCGCAATCGGTGACGGCCACTACAGCGACCTGCTGTCGACGGTGCTCGCCGATTCACATCCGATAGCCCCTCGTGAACTCGCCGCCCTGGTCCACTCCGAATCCACGGAAGTCATCGACGACGTCCGAGAAATTTGCCTGCAACGCCGTGAGAACGTCGTCATCGAGGGCACCCTGCAATGGGGTCCGCTCGGAAATATTCTCATGGCCCAGCTCAGTGAGCACGAGTACACCGACGTCCGCATTGTCGATGTCGAAGTACCCGCGTCCCTCGCGCACGAGCAGGCGATGCTCCGCTGGTGGACAGGCCGACTGGCAGGCAACAGCGGTCAGGACCGGATGGGTGGCCGGTTCACTCCACCAGCGGCGATCGACTCGCTCTACCGTGATGGTCCGGTGAGCCGTTGCGCAGTCCACGCCCGCGCGGCGTTCGAAAGTTCTCTCGCAGCGGCGATTCCACAGGTCACCCTCATCCAGATCGACCGCAGACTCGGCGCCGACCCCTTGGTCTCCCGGCGCGTCGATGGCAAGCTGGTCGAAGGCACGTAGCTGCGCGTCCGCGCAACGGCGCAACCTCGGACGAGGGTGTAGCTGAGCGCGGCCGCGGTGTCGCAGAACGGGATACGCGAGCAGAGGGTCGATGTATTCGGCCGAAGGTCATCGGCAATCAAGACAGTCAGCGCCATGCACGGGCGGCCGAAAGCCGCCTTCGGTAAGACGGCCCATCGATCCGCCCGCAGTTCCGGGCCGGACATAACCCTCGCCAGATACGGCTACGGAGCCTCCTGCAACCCGCTCGATCCCGACCAGTGATGCCCGGGCATAGATGTATAGGAAGATCTCCCCAACAACGCGCGCCTTATCCTTCCGTCACTGTGACGAAAGAATAAGGCGTACAACACATTCCGAGAACATGAGTAATGATCCGCCAAGGATTTGCCGACTGACCACATCGAGCCGGACAGCTGAAGGCGCTACGAGTAACGAGCCCAAAATATCCCGCCGCGTGCGAGCGTCGGAAGCGATGCCGCGCGGGCACGTGATCTGCCGCGCGAAGACTACGTACATCAGGTGCAAGTTTCGTGCAGCAACCGATCGAAACATACCGTAATAAACATGACATTCATTGCCGATAATTTGGATTATGTAAAGTGAACCTCTGCATGTTGCATTCAATGAATCAACTGGCTGCAGCTACCGGTCCAATGCTTACGCTGACGTAAGTGCCTCGAGACTGTTCCAGCGGTTACTGTGACGGCATGACGCGGCGGTGGATCTCCCTGCTCGCGGTCGCTGGGCTCGCACTGACAATTGGAGGCGGCTACGCGGTCTGGGTAGCGAACGCTCCAACCCGCGTCGTCGCGCAGATCGGGTCAGCGGAGTCGTTTCGATGCGACGACAGCCTGCCGCCGGGCCGGCCACCACCACCCAGCCGTCCGACATCGGGAACAGTTCCCGTCGACTTCGTACCGGTCGCGGCGGTGATCTGCTCGACTGACTTTTCTGGTGCCCTCGAACTGGACAATGGCCGCGGATACGACGAAACGCGGTACGAGGGCGATTTCACGGAGGTAGTTCGGCTCCTGAACGAACCAACGGAGCGCCGGTCACCTCTCGCCGGAAGATGTCCGAGCTACAGTGTTGTGCCAACGCCCGATTTGTGGCTACTCGACTCACAGGGCCGCGCGATAGCTCCGACCTTCCCTTCCCACGAATGCGGCTTGCCGAACATCGCCGCGCTCTCGGCTATCGGCAACATGACGGTGGCATCGTCTGTCGAATATCGCATCACACAGGACGAACTGAATCTGCTTCTGAGACTGTCGAGTTGCGCGCCGATCCTCGCACCCCCGCGCGGAGGGTCCACCGTCCCGGGCGTGCTCACCGTCGGCAACATTTACTGCCGTTTCGACCTCACACCGGAAGGTGCGAACTTCGTTGGGACCGACTACGTCGAATCCGGCTTCGACACCGCCTCGCTCACCCTGGCACCGGACTGTGTTGACACGGCGTCGCGAATCGCCTCCACGGTGTACGTAGAGGGCGCGGCGACGGATCAGAGGCAGGTACTGGTGGAGCTGGACGGTTGCCGACGCGTCATCGCCGACGGCTACCTGCCGCTGCAGGCACCGGAGAACTTGATACGTGCGTTGTCATGACTACAACCCGAGATGCCGGGAGCGGATCAAAGCTAACTGCACGCACGTGCAGACCGTGGCCTGTGCAGTCCAGGCACTGGTATCGGACCGGCCGCAAGACGACCAGTCTTCATATGCAGGGTTACCAGTGAACTTATACCTATTGCATCTGATGAATCCTGTCCCTGCTCACGTGTGGGACCATACGCAACGGCTCGGGGTGAACCACCCTGGATCTGATGGAGACCTGGTTCAAGCCACGTCGCGGTCGGAGGTGGCTGTCTGATCGGCCCAGGGATTTCGGACAGTGGACCCGCTTAGAATAGGGATCTACTGAAATGAGTCCGACCAGCATGAGCAGATCACGGCGATCG
>NZ_LVCV01000483.1 GCF_001647195.1 Rhodococcus sp. EPR-157
GGCATACGACGCTGATGAGGTCGGCGCCGTTTCCATCCCAGCCTGACGCGTTTGTCGTGTAGTGCTTGGCGCCGTTGATGACCCACTCATCTCCGTCACGGCGCGCGAAAGTTTGGATGCCGACGGTGGGGTCCGGTGAATCGTAATTCGCTCCGCCGGTGACCTCCGTGTAGGCGATTGCGGCGAGGCGGGCGGTGCCGTCGCAGAACAGGGGAAGCCATCGCTGCTTCTGTTCGTGTGTGCCGAAGTTGATGATCGGGTTCAGTCCGAGACCAGTGCCCAGAAGGGCCGAGGGAACGTTGATGTCGACGCGCGCAAGCTCCTCGGCGGCCAAGCTGAAAGTCAGGTTGTCGAAGTACGCGCCGCCGTACTCGTCGGGAACCAGCCCTTTCACGAAACCGAGTCCTGCGAGCTGCTTGTAGATCGGTTCCAATGCATAGAAGCGGTCCTCCGGCCTTGGCAGGGACGCGATTGCCGGGGCCACGCCGGAGAGTATGTCGTCGGCGACTTGGCGCGCCATCATGCGTACAGCAAGTTGCTCAGGGCTGAGTTCGAAGCTCAAGGTCATCGGGGTCTCCTCGATGCGGGGGGAAGAAGTGGACGGGCGACGCTGCCTCTTCCCAAGCATCTCTGGAGAGCATCTGCTCGGTCTTGTATCCGAGTGCACCTACCTCGGTAAAATCGTGCAGATTACGCGGGCAACGACTGCTGAACGCGTGAATCCAGCCTCGGCGGTATGCACTGCATGGACTTTCGATAGTCGGTCGGGCTGCAGCCGAACCGAGAGCGGAACGCTTTGGCGAGATGTGCCGAGTCGGAGAATCCCCACGTCGTAGCGATGGAAGCGATGGAGCGGTCGTTGTGCACATCGGCCAGGTCCCGACGGCACGCTTCCACCCGCCGCTGGCGTACAAGGGTGCCGAAAGTGGTATCCGACCGTTCGAACAGGGCATGCAGGGTGCGCACCGACACTCCCAGGTGACGCGCTGTATCCGCTGCCGTCACGCGACCGAATGGCAGGTGCGTCTCGATGTAGCGGCCGGCAGCGACCCGTAGAAGGTCGTCTGTGTCGTGGCTGCGTCGACTCTCCTGCTCGACAGCACCACCGAGCACCGCGCGCAACAGATCGACGTGCGCGGCGCCGATCATCTGCCGTTCGACCGAGGCAAACGAGGAGTCACTGCGCCACGTCTCGAGCATCAACGCGCTGAGGAGGCGAGCCGATCCGACAGTGCCTCCGAAGCTGCGCGCAGTGGTGGACCTGTCGGGAGCGGTTACATCGGCGAGTTGGGCGCGGGGCAGCCGAAACGACAGCACCCGCCACAGCGACCCCTCTTCCTCTGGTTCGACGAACTCGAGGCGATACGGGCGTGTGGAGTCGACGACAGTGAATTCGCCACGTGAGACCATGCACTGTCGTCCGTCCTGCGTGGTCAGGCAGTGTCCGTCCAACTGCAAGTTGACGAATACGACGTCTTCCGGGGTGCGTGCGACTTCGCGGTGTCCGTGCTCGATCCGTTGAGTGCACGAGGCAATTTCCGCGGCATTGCTACCGCCGACCTGATTCGAACGCACCCATCCAGGTAGCCCGGACGGTACCGAGCTTCGTTCGATGTGATCGCGTGACCTCCACGGTGCCAGCGGCGTGAAGGCTTGGCACAGCACGTCAGCCCAGTAACTCATCTGATCGGGCGTATCTAGATCTCGTGTAGTCCAAAAGGCAGTCACAGGGAGCTCCGCATCCAGTCCAGGTCAAAAAACACTAGAACGCGGTTGTAAGGAGCGAGATGACTTTGCGTTACAAACTCCGACCGTGAAGCTCACGCCGGGTGACCGGGCGTTGAGAGCGTC
>NZ_LVCV01000484.1 GCF_001647195.1 Rhodococcus sp. EPR-157
CGGCCCTGTACCGCTGCTTGTAGCGCGCCACCGTGTCGTCGATTTCCTGTTGTTTGTAGGCCGTCAGAAGTGCGGGGTCGAGTCCGTGGCTGACCAACCGATGACGCTGGTAGATGGGCTGAAGCGCAATCATGAAGTAGACGAAGGGCAGTAGGAGGATCAGCGACATTCCTGCACGTATGAACAGCGGACCGGGCACGAGCAGACACGCGCCCAAGAGCGGGAGCAGCGGGACGATGCACCGCGTGGCGTAGCGCCGCGTCGATCCGGGGCCGGTGATGTCGTTGATTACCCAGGCATTGAACTGCTCGGGTAGCGGCCGCCCCGCTATGTAGCGTGCGATCTGCCTACGATTGGGTCGAGGTGCGGGTGTCATCGTGTGGGGTTCCTGTCGGACGTAGGCGAGTACGGCACATCGCGGTGCTCGGCGGCGGTGGCGGCTCCACTCGCGTAGCCGCTCAGGCGCACTTTGAGCCAATTGAGTTCTTGCCGAAGCTCATCGGGGAGTTTGTTGCCGCCGATGGTTGCGTACCACTGATCGATGAGAGTGAGTTCCTCGAGCATTTCCTCGGTCTGGATTGCGAGCGCCTCTTCGAGGTCTTCCTGTTCGAGGTCGAGTCCGGCGAGGTCGAGTGAATCGGTCGTGGGGACGAAGCCGAGAGGGGTATGCGTGGCGTCGGCCCGTCCGTCGATGCGGCGCAAAGCCCAGTCGATGACCCGGAGGTTCTCACCGAAGCCTGGCCACAGAATGTCTCCGTCGTCGCCACGGCGAAACCAGTTGACGTAGAAGATCTTCGGTAGGGCTCTGGGGGCAATCGCGTCGGCCCCGATGTCGAGCCAATGCTGGAAGTAGTCGCCGACGTGGTATCCGATGAAGGGGAGCATCGCCATGGGGTCGCGGCGGAGCACGCCGACAGTTCCTGTCGAGGCCGCCGTCGTCTCCGACGAGAGGATCGAGGCCAGAAAGACCCCGTGCTTCCAGTCGAATGCCTCGGTGATCAAGGGAATGGTTGTGGATCGTCGGCCGCCGAAGAAGATGGCCGAGATCGGTACTCCCTGTGGGTCGTTCCACTCCGGAGCGGCCGTCGGGCATTGGTCGATGGGGGTGCAGTAGCGCGAATTGGGATGTGCAGCCACGGTCTTGGTGTCCGGAGTCCAATCATTGCCGCGCCAGTCGATCAGGTGCTCTGGTGCCTGTTTCGTCATACCCTCCCACCACACTCCGCCGTCGTCGGTCAGTGCGACGTTGGTGAAGATGGAGTTGCCGCCGGCGATGGTGCGCATCGCGTTCGGGTTCGTCTTCATCCCTGTCCCGGGGGCCACGCCGAAAAAGCCGGCTTCGGGGTTCACGGCGTAGAGCTGCCCGCCTGCGCCGAAGCGCATCCAGGCGATGTCGTCGCCGATCGTCTCTGCGGTCCAGCCGTCGAGAGTCGGTTCGAGCATCGCCAGGTTGGTCTTGCCGCAGGAGGAGGGGAACGCCGCCGCGATGTAGCGGACAACCTCGGTCGGTGACGTGAGCTTGAGGATGAGCATGTGTTCCGCCAGCCAGCCTTCGTCCCTGGCCATGGTCGAGGCGATACGCAGGGCAAACGACTTCTTGCCGAGGAGTGCGTTGCCGCCGTAGCCGGATCCGTAGCTCCAGATGGTCCGGGTCTGCGGGAAGTGGCTGATGTACTTGGTGTGGTCACACGGCCACGGCACGTCCTGCTGGCCGGGGGAGAGGGGGGCGCCGACTGAATGTAGCCCTTTGACGAAAGGTGTCTCGGTGCCCATGCGTTGCCAAACTGGTGTGCCGGTACGCGCCATCACGCTCATCGACACCGCGACGTACTCGGAATCGGTAATCTCGACTCCTATTTCGGAATCTTTCGAGTCCAAGGGGCCCATGCAGTACCCGATGACGTACATCGTGCGTCCTGCCATTGCGCCCCGAAACTGCTCCGTCAACACGGTCGTCATGTCGACCGGATCCATCCAGTTGTTCGTCGGGCCTGCATCGGATTCGTTGTCCGAGCAAATGAAGGTGCGATCTTCCACGCGTGCCACATCGTCTGGATCGGAGACGCATCGGAAGGAGTTCGCGGGTTCGCTCAGTTCGACGAAGGTGCCGCGATCGACGAGAACAGCTGTCAATCGACTCCATTCCTCGGGACTGCCGTCGCACCATACGACACGGTCGGGAGTCGTGAGTGCTACGACCTCGTTCACCCATCGTTGTAACTCCGGATGCGAGGTCGGTCCGCGGCTGAAGTCGAGGTCCACTGTGCTCGCTGTAGTCATGGTGTGCTCCTTCGAAGAGGGCTCTGGTGTGGATATCGGGTGGCCGTCGTGGGCGGCGAGCGGCTCGTCTAGGTCGGTAGGACGTCACCGGGGGTCGTCTGCAGAACCATCGCGCGAGCACACGCGGCCAGAACCGGTGTATCGATCTGCGCGATCATTTGTCTACGCAGCGCGTCGGACAGTCCCGCCAGCGAGACTGTGGCTGCAGACATGACATCGGGACCGGCGGTGATCGCGTCCTCGATCTCGTCGTCGAGGTCCTCCGGAACACGCAGGTCCACCAGAATGTGGTTGTGTGAGCTCACGCGCCTCAGCGAGAAATCCTGGGTGTCACGGGTGTTCCAGCTGGTGATGCTGCCGATTCCGCACGCGAGGAGTACCGGGCCCAGCAGCGGAGCGCGTTCTGGGCACGCTATGACCACGCATCCACTGCCTCCAGGAACACCACGATTGGCGAGCGTGGACACCACAGCCGCCGCCAACGCGACTGTGATCGCACCGACTTCGGTAGCGCACGTCACGGTGTTCGGTCCGTCGACGCCGGGAAGTCGGACAGCGCGCCAGGACGAGACCTCGTCGTGGATATGTGGTGTCCTCATGTCGCCGACCTCCTGGTTGACTGCAGACTTTCTGGTTTATTACTTTACAACTACACGATCTACTTAATTTAGAAGTTTAGCAAGTAGCAAGGCTGTGACGTATCCGTCATCGATGCGCTGCAACCAGCAGCATTTTGCTGTGTTGCTAAAGTTCGCAAACAGCGCAGCTCGTGCGTCCCTTCAGGCGAAGGACTCGTTGCGTCGGTGATCCGATGGAGTGCAGGAGAGTGACCGTGGCCCAGAAAGTGCGAAAGCCGCTGAATCAGATGAAGGCCGACTTCTTCAAGACGCTCGGCCACCCGGCCCGAATTCGTGTCCTGGAGTTGCTCAGCGAACGCGAGTACGCGGTGTCGGAAATGCTGCCAGAAGTCGGGATCGAGCCTGCCAACCTGTCGCAGCAGCTGTCGATCCTCAAGCGCGCCGGTCTTGTTTCCTCCCGCAGGGAGGGGCTGTCCGTGTCGTACGTGCTCACTTCTCCCGACATCGCCGACCTGTTGGCGACGGCGCGCTCGATCTTGTCCACTGTTGTAGCCGGCCAGGCCGAGATGTTGGACTAGCGTTAAGCAAAGAGACCAAAGGCCGTTGCAGAATCGGACTCATGGCGTGTGACCGAGCGTCCTGACGTCGCGGCGCATCGAAGTCGGATATTCCGTTGGCGTCGGCGCTATCGACGTCAGCTCAGGAAGAACGCGTCGACGAGCACGTACGCGGCGACGGCGAAGACGAGGTACGCGAACCAATGTTGAAGTCGGGCCGTGTTCACCCGGGTTCCGAAGTGCCCGGCCAAAACCGATCCCACTATTGCGGTGCCCGCGAAAGCAGCTGTGATCGCCCAGTCGATGCTTGTACCACTCAGGTGGGAAACCAGTCCGGCTGCGGAGTTGGCAACGATGATGACAAGAGATGTGCCCACCGCTACGGACATCTCGATCCCGAGCATCAGCACCAGAACCGGGATGATCAGAAACCCGCCTCCCACGCCGAACAGTCCGGTCATGAATCCCACGGCGAGGCCTGCCGGGATGGAACGTGGCGCGCACCGTCTCCAGTTGATTCCCGATCCTCCTGTGCTGCAGGCTGTTCCGGTATTCCCTCGCTCGCTGAGCATGCGGGCTCCGGCCGCAATCATCACGACCGCAAATCCGACCAGCAGAACCGATTCCGGAAGTAGTAGTCCCACGGCACTGCCCGCGAACGTGGCAGGAATGCCGGTCGCAGCGAAGACGCCGGCCAGTCGCCATTCGACCTGGCTCGCGCGCACCTTCGGAATCGCACCCATCGCGGAAGCCGCGCCGACAACGACCAGCGAGATGGGGATTGCTTGTTCCACCTCCAGTCCAAGAGCGAACACCAGGACGGGCACCGCCAGGATCGAGCCGCCGCCGCCGAGGAAGCCGAGCAGCACACCGATCACGGCGCCGAATCCGAGCGCCAGCACTAACGTCATGGGGTAATTCTCCGCTCCGGACCCGGTCGTCCGCGTATTTCGCCATTCTTCATGTCCGAACTCTTCCCATCCTATCCGATATACCCCCAGGGGTACTTGACATACCCTAGGGGGTATACGACACTGTGTCTATGGCCCTCGCAGAAATTGGGTCCAGCCCTACGGAGGAATCATGATTCTCGAGCAGTACTACATCGAATGCCTCTCGCACGCGTCCTACCTGATCGGCGACGAAAGCACCGGTCGGGCAGTTGTCGTCGATCCGCGCCGCGACATCGCCGAATACCTGGACGACGCCGTCGAACATGGCCTCACTATCGAGGGCGTCATCAATACGCACTTCCATGCCGACTTCGTCTCCGGGCATCTCGAATTGGTCGACGCCACCGGCGCGTGGATCGGTTTCGGTGAGGCCGCCGAAACCGACTACCCCATCCGTCGACTCCGAGACGGCGAGCGCATCTCCCTTGGAGAGGTCGAACTCGAAATCCTGTCCACCCCTGGCCACACGTGGGAGTCGATCTCTGTGTTGGTGCGTGAGAACCCGAGCGCCACCCCTACCGCCGTGCTCACCGGTGACTCCCTGTTCATCGGCGATGTCGGCCGCCCCGATCTGGTCAACCTCGGTGACGGATCCACAGCTGATCTGGCCAGGGCGATGTACCACACGGTGCACGACAAGCTGCTGACGCTGCCCGATCAGGTTACTGTCATGCCAGCCCATGGCGCCGGTTCCTCGTGCGGAAAGAACCTGTCCACTGATCTGACCTCCACCATCGGTGAGCAGCGTAGGACCAATCCTTCGGTGCAGCCGATGGACGAAGACGCGTTCGTTGCGCTGGTCACCCACGGGCAACCGGCCGCGCCGTCGTACTTCTCCGCGGACGCTGCCATGAACAAGCGCGTGCACCCGCTGTTGTCCCGAGACCATGTCGTCCCAGAATTGACGCCGGCAACGGTGAAAGAGGAACTCGCGGCGGGCACCCGCGTACTCGATGCGCGCAGCGTCGATGACTTCGCGGCCGGGCATCTGCGCATGTCCGTCAACGTCGGTTTCGATGGTCGCTTCGCCGAGACCGGCGGCATGGTTGCCGAGGTCGGCGCGAGGATCGTGCTCATCGCCTATCCCGGTGACGAGCAAGAGGCGGCGATGCGCTTGGCCAGAATCGGTTCGGACCATGTGGTCGGCTACCTCAGTGTCGATCGTGACGGGGTGTTCCCCGCGGAACTGGCCGAGCTGGTTCGCAGCGCTCCACGCACTACGGTTGACGAGCTCGAGGAGTTGCTGGCAGCAGACGGGGTGACGCTGGTCGATATCCGCAACCCCGGTGAACGCGAATTCGGCACGATCCCAGGATCGGTTCCGATTCCACTGGCACAGCTGCGAACCCGGCTCGAACAAGTTCCCACCGACAAGCCGATCGTTGTGCACTGCGCCGGCGGATGGCGCTCGAGTGTGGCCGCCTCGCTGCTCCGCGCACAGGGTTTCGACAGTGTCTCGGACCTGCTCGGCGGCTATGACGCCTGGTCCGAGGCGCACGTTCCTGCCTGACACCGTCCTCGCCCGACACGAACCCGCCTGCCACTGAACCCGCCTGACACCGAACCTGAGTCATGTTGACTCGCAACCTAGGAGAACTCGAATGTGCTACCCAATCTCGTGCTCGACATGCGGCAAGACCGGCTGGGACGGCTGCGGCCAACATGTCGACGACGTCATGCGTTCTGTCCCCGTCACCGCCCGCTGTACTTGCAGCGAGGACACCGCGCCGAACCAGGATCACCGACGGTCTTCGGGTTCATTGTTCGGTCGCTGACCTGGACGCGCCGGTCTTCAGAGTCCTACAGATGGTGTCGGCCCAGGCGTCGACTTCATCGTGTGATCGGTCGTCACCGTCGCCGGCGCGAACCAGGCGGACAACCAGGCGCTCGAACTGAGACAGCGTCGACCTGTCGAGCTTGCCTCCGAATACCCGGTGTTCGATAGCCCAGGGTGCTTTGTCCCACTTGGAAGACGCTGGATCTTTGGAAGACGCTGGATCTTTGGAAGACGCGGCATCTTTGGAGTCTTTTCCGATCGGACCGCTCGAGAACAGCCACACTGGCCTGCTTTCGAGCTCGGTCTGTTCGCGCTCTACCAACGATCGGGCTTCGCGTAGCCAGCGACCCATGTAGACAGCACTTCCGATGATGACGGCGTCGTACTCGGCGATGCTGTCGACATCTGCTGCGTCGCGAACTTCGACCGAAGTGTCGCCGGTGGCGAGCCTGTCGGTGATGGAAGTGCCCAACCAGCGTCCTAGTTCGCGTGTGGAACCGTGGCGGCTTGCGGTGGCGATAAGTATGCGCATCAGCGGTCTTCCTCGGTGTCGGTTGTGTCAGAAGGGAACTGGCGATCCGTGCCATTGGTTGCGTGTCATTGGTTTCGCCCCGAGACGATCATCACGGGTATGTCGACTGTGTGCAGCACTGCTCGGCTGGTCGAACCCAGCAACAGTGAGGTGAAGCCTCCGCGGCCGCGACTGCCCACGACGATCAGTTGCGCGGTTTCGGCGGCCCTGACGAGTTCCATTACAGGCCTGTCTTTGACGACGATACGACGGATGGACACCTCGGGGTACTTTTCCTGCCATCCAGCCATGCTTTGAGCCAGGGCGACATCTTCTTCGGCTTCGATTCTGGCCCAATTGGATTCGATTCCCTGCATGTATCCGCTACTGAGGTCGAAGTCGCTCCAAGCATGAACCGCTACGAGTGGAACCGAACGCAGTGATGCTTCTTCCAGTGCTGCCCTGATGGCGGGTTCGCTGGTGACATAACCGTCGACTCCGACGACCACAGGCCCTTCCCGTAATGGTTGATCAGCGGAGGGCGACCCTTTCACCACGACGACCGGACAACGGGCGTGAGTGGCAATCGCGGTACTGACCGAGCCGAACAATCCGCCGGTGAATTCTCCGCGACCGTGGGATCCGACGACAACCATGGCAGCGCTCTCGGAGAGTTCCATCAGGGATTGTGCTGCCGGACCCTCGCGCAGTGTCGTATCGACGGTCAGTGCTCGGCCCTGCGCCGCTTTGCGTGCGGTTTCGGTCGCTTCGACCAGTACAGCGGTCCCCGCCGATTTCTGTTGGGAGAAGATTCCAGCGCCGAGGTTCATCGCGTCGGCGTAGGTTCCTGTCGCCAGAAATATCGAGGTCGCGATCAGCAGCGGTGCCCGGCGACTGATGGCCTCCTCCGTGGCCCAGCGGACCGCGTCCAACGAGGAAACCGACCCGTCGACTCCGACGACTATTTGTGTAGCTGAATTCATGGTCGGCCTCTCGTGTGTTGTTCGACGCGCCTCCTGATTCTCGGCACGAAATCGATATCTCAGCAGAGTCTTTCGTCCCGATCGCCAAGGACTATCGGGGCCGACAAAGGAACTATCGTTTCGTACTCGTAGGTGGCCACTCGAGCTCACTCGGGTGCGACACCCCTTGTTGAGACATCATGAGTCCGATCCGATGCTCGACGACGCGGAGTTGGGCGGCCAGCGGACTGCGCATCAGTGTTTCGTCGAACTCGAACTCGAAATCGTCCGGCCACTGGTGCACAGCGTCTTCGGCAGTCGAGGGCTCTCTCATCGCATCTCGCTCGAATGTAGGGAATCGGAGTGGACTAGGGTCATGCATCGCGTCGCCTGAGGATCCACGCAGCCACTGAGATCAGCAGGACCGTCCAGATTGCTGCGACACCGAATCCCTGCCATGGCGAGAGGAGATCTGTCGACGCTTGTTTGGGCGAGGTGATCAGACTCCCGGCCTGCGAAGGGAGATAGGCGTAGATGTGTCGTCCTACGGTCCCGGGCAACAGTTGGGCCAGCGGCGCCAACACCAGTACGAATCCGATGATGCCAGTGACCGCTCCTGCTGTGTGCCGCACGATTGTGCCGATAGCAATGGCCATGATTCCCAGCAGCGAAAGGTAGAGCCCGGCGCCGATTACGGCCCTCGCCACACCAGGATCGCCGAGAGATACCGGTGCACGTGAGTGCATCAGCGCAGACCCGATGAAGAACGCCGGGAATGCGGCGATCTCGCTGACGACAAAGATCACGACGACGAACACCCCAGATTTGGCGGCCAAGACGGGTGTGCGTTTCGGGACTGCCATCAGGCTCGCCCTGATTGTGCCGCTGGCGTATTCGCTCGTCACTACGAGGACGCCGAGAACGCACACGGCCAATTGCCCGAGCAGAAATCCCGTGCCGAGAATCTGTCGGGCGGGATCAGCCAGGATCTGCCCCTGCCCCACTGGATCGACGTTGTCCCAGTACTCCACGGTCAACCACGTGAACAAGGTGGTGAATCCGATCGTAATCAGCACGAACAGTGCGAGAGACCAGGTGGTCGACCTCAGAGACACGAGCTTGGTCCACTCGGATTTCAACAGTGCAACTGCAAGCGATGCAGCTGTAGTGGGTTCCCGGCGCGCGACGGGTGCAGGCGAAAGCTCAAGTTCGGAGGGACGGCTCATCTCGCTGGTCCTTGGGTGGCGGATACTAGGGTCGACGGATCGGGCGACGGATCGGGCGACGAAACGGGATGTGTGAGTGCCATGAACGCCTGCTCCAGCGATGCCTCCACTGGCCTCAGCTCGTAAATGACAATGCGATGCATGTCGGCCAGTTCACCGATCCGGCGAGCAGGGATCCCACGCACCGTCAGTGCGCCGTCGAATCCCGGGGAGGTTCGACCGCCGTCTTGTTCGATGTATTCGCCGAGAGTGGTCGAATCGGAGGACTTGACCACGACGGACGGGTGACTGGCTCTGGCGATCAACTCTTCGGTGGTGCACTCGGCGATCAGCCGACCGTTCTCGATGACGACGAGATTGTCTGCCGTTTGCGCCATTTCACCCATGAGGTGGCTGGAGACGAACACCGTTCTTCCCTCGCTCGCCAGGTGCCGCATCAGGTTGCGCATCCAGTAGATGCCGTCCGGATCGAGCCCGTTGATCGGTTCGTCCAGGATCAACACCGGCGGATCACCCAGCAACGCTGCGGCGAGCCCTAGTCGTTTTCGCATTCCCAGGGAGAACGATCCTGCGCGTTCGTTCTTGTTCTCTCGTAAACCGACGAGTTCGAGAACTTCATCGATTCGCCGACTGGGGATGGATTGCGTTTGAGCCAGATACAGCAGGTGGTGGTACGCAGATCTACCCGGATGGACAGCCTCGGAGTCGAGAAGCGTACCGACCGTGCGTAGCGGTTGTCGGAGGTGGACGTAGTCCACACCTCCGATCAGTGCACGCCCGTGACTTGGGTGGTCGAGCCCGACTATAAGGCGCATCGTGGTGGACTTACCCGAGCCGTTCGGTCCGAGGAAACCCGTCACCTTTCCGGGTTCGACGACGAAGGAAAGTCGGTCGACTACCAGCTTGTCGCCGTAGCTCTTGCTGAGTTCACTGACCTCGATCCGGTAACTCGCCTCGGACTTGTTGTCGCTGTGCGGCTTTCGCTCGGTGCCTTGCTGATACGGCATGGCCACCTGTCCTTTGCTGGCGAAGTGCTGGTGTCGGTCGGCAGAACGTCCTGCTCGAGTGTGACCCCGGACCCGTCGATGAGAGAAGGGACTTTGTGCCCGACGCGACCGCCGAAGGTATTTCGAATACGCTTCACGATCACGGCCTACTCATGGTTCCGTTCTCGGCGGCGACGACGCCTGCATTCCATCCGGGTGCAGCTCCACCGATCGGCGGGGCGATGGATGCTGCGTCGATACCGCAGCGCATCAACACCCATGAGATGACGGAATTCGAATTCCACATTTCGCCGGTTCTCAGTTCGTCGCGACCCCAGACCAGAGCAGGAACCGTCGCAGCAACCTCGAGCACCCGTCGACAAGTCTCGGTGTCCTTCGCGAGCCGCTGTGGACTATCGACTGCGTCTTCCAGGTCTGCGATCGATCCGTTCTTCCAACAATGGACCTCGTACCTGAAGAAACTCGAGAATCCCGCTGCTCGGAGTCCTACCGGACCTTCCAGCGCAACGCCTCGATCGACATCCGGTCCACCCCACGCCGGGGTCATTTCGACCACGTATTCGTCTGGAGGAATGGTCACGATCAGGGCGGAGTGATACAGGGCGAGGGCTGAACGGCGCTCGATCAGCGCGCGCACGCCCTCGAAGATTCTGCCGTTCCAGCGGACCGAGTGGCCGCCAGCTCCGAGCGGAAGCCAATACAGATCGATTCCTGTGGTGCGTCCGGTCGTCCTCGTCACGCCTGACCTCCCCTTATCAGGCGGCGTCATCTCATGCCGAGGGCTCTCGCGCAATGATCATCGGACAGTCGACGAGGTGAGAGAGCGAACGACTGGTGGATCCGAGCATGAGCCCACTGAAGCCGCCTCTTCCTCGTGACCCCACTACGACCTCCTGCGCTCCCTTCGAAAGCTCGAGGAGTTTGCTTACGGCACTGTCGCGCACCACTATTCGTTCCACTTTCACCTCCGGATATCGCTCTTGCCACCCGGCGAGGCTTTCCGCCAGAATTGTCTGCCCCGCCGCAACCAGAGCGGGCACATCGACAGGCTCGTCGGTGTCGTCGGGAAACTGGCGTAGTAGAACATGGTCCGCCCAGGCATGGACGGCAACGAGTTCGGCACCGCGAAGCGACGCCTCTTCGAATGCGACACCGATCGCAATCTCGTTTTGCTCGGATCCATCGACACCCACGACGACCGGGCCAGATAGGGAACCCGAGACCGGCACCCCGCGAACAATTGCTACCGGACAGTGCGCATGTGTGGAGACCCCGGCGCTCACCGAACCGAGTAATTCGGCGAAGTACTCACCATTCCCACGTGACCCCACGACGAGCATCCGTGCCGTCGACGCCCGTTCGAGCAGTACTGGAATCGCGGGACCTACGATTGCCTCGGCAGTCACCGACAGCGTTGCGGGATCGTCGACCGTCGTCGATGCGATCTCGGAAGCGGCCTCCAATATCTTGGTCGTTGCGGCTTTCATCTCGCTGCCGATGTTGGGCGGAATCGCGATGAGCGTCGTATAGACGTTGGTGTTCTGGTAAGCCGACACCAGCTTCAGCGGGGCCCCGCGGAGTTCCGCGGCGCGGGCGGCCCACCGGACGGCGTCGAACGAGCTGCCGGATCCATCGACGCCGACGACTATCGGGGCGTTGTTGGTCATATCGACTCCTTCGTAGGGGGCAGACAGCGTCTCAGTGGACGACGAGCACAGGACATTCGGCGTGGTGGATGAGGTTTTGACTCACCGAACCGAGAATCGCTCCGGACAGGCGACCGCGCCCACGACTTCCGACGACGATGACCTGGGCGGCCGCGGACAGAGCGCGCAGTTCGCGGGCGACCGTCGAACCCGAAGACTGGGTTGTCGCCTGAACGGATGGATACTTCTCGCGAAGCGGATCGACGATCTTCTGCAACCATGTGCGTTCGGCCTCACGCAGATGTTGCCAGTCCACTGCGCCGCCGTAGTCGAGTTCGTCCTTCTCTCGGACAGCTCCGACATGCACTGCAATCAGTGCGGCACTGAGTGTGTCGGCGAGTTCGAATGCAGCCGCCAATGCGCGTCGGGAAGGTTCGGAACCGTCGACGCCCACCACGATCGGGAGGGTCTCGGACATGTTCTCGTCGGTTCGTGGCCGCCACGCAAGCACGGGACACTGTGCCGCATTGACCATCTCGACGATGGAGTAGCCGAAGGCGAAGTCGCGCAACGGCCCGGACTCGACGGAAGTGAGAACCATCATGCTTGCGTTCGCCGATAGAGACTTCATCAGTTCGACCGACGACGCGTCCGAAATGGAACTCTGTACCTCGATATCGGGGTCGAGCTCATTCACGAGTCGGACAGCCTTGTCGAGGTAGCCCTGGCCGACATGGTGCAGTTCGGAATCGAGCCCTTGGCGGGCGGCGAACACGGTGTCACCGAAGACCCACTCGACGCTGGGGAGTGCGTGCACGAGGTGGATGTGCGAATGTTGCAGCTGTGCAAGTCGCACCGCCCATCGGACGGCTCCTGCCTCGTCCGGTGAGCCGTCGATGCCCACGCAGATGCTGTTCGCGCGGGTCGAGTCCACTGGTTCGTTGCTCAAGATGATCTCCTCGGATCGGATACGCGCTGTCCAGCCCAGTCTGTATCGCATGCCTATATTCCTTGCAGAGCACAAAGTCCTCACATCGCTGGGCCAGACCGCGGCCACAGTCCGGTGGCCCCGATCCGAATCGCAACCTCCTCTCCGGTGAGAGTAGATTCGCTGTTGCTTCGCCTTCTGCTGCGTATTCGAATGGAGTTCGTCGTGTCCACACCTGCCCAGACGTCTGTCGCCGAAGTCGAAGACACCTCGGTACTCGGCGCGTTGCGTTCGCCCCGGCGCCTGAAGACGGAGGTGCTGGCTGGTCTCGTCGTCGCACTGGCACTGATTCCGGAGGCCATTTCCTTCTCGATCATTGCCGGCGTCGACCCGCGGGTCGGTCTGTTCGCGTCGTTCACGATGGCGGTGACTATCTCCATCGTGGGTGGTCGTCCGGCGATGATCTCGGCTGCGACTGGGGCAATCGCGCTGGTGGTGGCCCCGCTGTCCGTCGACTACGGGCTCGACTACCTGATCGCGGCTGTCATTCTCGGTGGCATCCTGCAGATCGTCCTCAGTGTTCTCGGCGTGGCGAAACTGATGCGGTTCATTCCGCGCAGCGTCATGGTCGGGTTCGTCAACGCCCTGGCGATTTTGATCTTCTCCTCGCAGCTGCCTTATCTGATCGGCGTTCCGTGGCTGGTCTATCCGATGGTTGCGGTGGGGTTGGTCATCATGTTCTTCCTGCCCAAGCTGACGACGATCGTGCCGGCGCCGTTGATCGCGATCGTGCTGCTCACTGCGGCGACCATCGTGTTCGCGTTTGGTGTCCCGGACGTCGGCGACGAGGGGGAACTGCCGTCGTCGCTGCCGTCGTTCCTGATCCCTGATGTGCCGTACACCCTCGACACACTGTCGATCATCGCTCCGTTCGCGCTGGCCATCGCGCTGGTCGGGCTGCTCGAGTCCCTGATGACCGCCAAGTTGGTCGACGACATCACGGATTCGCACTCGAACAAGACCCGCGAAGGCTGGGGCCAGGGCGTCGCCAATCTCGTCACCGGCTTCACCGGCGGCATGGGCGGCTGCGCGATGATCGGTCAGACGATGATCAACGTGAAGGTATCCGGTGCGCGTACTCGCATCTCGACGTTCCTCGCCGGATTGTTCTTGCTGATCCTCGTCGTCGGACTCGGCGACATCGTCGCGTTGATTCCGATGGCCGCGCTCGTCGCGGTCATGATCATGGTCTCGGTCGGCACACTCGACTGGCACAGCATCAACCCGAAGACGCTGCGGCGGATGCCCAAGAGCGAAACTCTCGTGATGGTCGCAACCGTGGCTGTCACCGTCATCACCCACAACCTCGCCTACGGTGTGGTCGTCGGAGTCGTGACCGCGATGGTGCTCTTCGCGCGACGGGTCGCGCACCTGACGGAGGTCGTCGACGTCGCGCACCCGGACGAGGACACTCGTGTCTATGCGGTGAAGGGGGAGCTGTTCTTCGCGTCGAGCAACGACCTGGTCTATCAGTTCGACTATGTCGGCGATCCGAAGAACGTCGTCATCGACATGTCCGATTCTCACATCTGGGATGCATCCACCGTCGCCACCCTCGACGCGATCACCACCAAATACGCAGCCAAGGGGAAGACCGCCACGATCGTCGGGTTGAACGCGTCGTCGATCGAGCGTCACGACCGTCTGAGCGGAAACCTGGGCGCTGATGGCTAGAGTGGGACGGCCAGGGCGAACGATCGAGCCCTTGGTAACAACGGCCCGGGGTTCGAGCGTGATCGGGCAAGGAAGGCAGCACATGGTGGAAGACCGCGATCTGCACATGCAGATCGGTGAAGTGGCGCAGCGAACCGAACTGTCCATTCGCACGGTTCGCCACTACGACGACGTCGGGCTGGTCACACCGTCGGCTCGTAGCGTCGGCGGATTCCGGCTCTACACCGAAACCGACGTCGAACGGTTGCTCGTCATTCGGCGGATGAAGCCGCTCGATTTCACGCTCGCCGAGATGAAGCAACTCCTCGAATCCTTGGATACGTTGTCCGACGGTGAATCCGACGAGGACGCCCGTGCTTCGGCTGCTGCATTCGTTCGGCAGTGTCACGCCAAGGCCGAGGAGAGTTGTAACAACCTGCGCAGGCAGCTCGCCTACGCCGAAGAGCTCACCGAGCTGCTGTCGACGCGCGGAGCTGCCGCGCAGATTTGATGCTTGCGGCCTTCGACGCTCTAGCCGTCTACGACGACCGGAACGACAAGGGGCTGACGGCCCAGACTCTGCTTCGCCCAGCGGGCAGCTTCCTGAACGATTCGCGTTTCGATTCTCTCCCTCGATGCAACGCTGCTGTCGCTCTCACGGGTGAGTGCTTTGCCGATCGCAGGCCCGAGCGCATTGAAAGTATTTGCGTCGTGGGCGAATCCGCGGCCGATGAAGTCGACGTCGTCGACCAGCAGACCGGTATCGGGGTCGACGATGGCAATGACGGTCAGGACGCCTTCGCTGCCGAGAAGTCGGCGCTCGGCAAGTGAATCCTCGGTCACTCCACCGACGGAACTGGCGTCGACGTAGATCAGCTCGATCGGTGTGCGACCGGTGATGCTGGCGATGCCGTCGTGCAGATCGATCACGCTACCGTTCTCGGCGATGAGCACACGATCTCGGGGGACTCCGGTGCGGATCGCGAGGTCCGCATTGGCGCGCAGGTGCCGTGATTCACCGTGCACGGGAAGCACATTGGCGGGCTCGAGGATGTTGTAGCAGTACACGAGCTCTCCGGCGCTCGCGTGCCCGGAGACGTGCACCTTGGCGTTGCCCTTGTGGACCACGTGAGCACCCTTGTCGACGAGACCGTTGATCACCCGGTAGATGGCGTTTTCGTTGCCTGGGATCAGGCTGCTGGCCATCAGGACGGTATCGCCGTCGCCGACCTTGATCTGGTGTTCACCGGAGGCCATGCGCGAGAGTGCAGCCAGTGGTTCGCCCTGTGACCCGGTGCAGATGAGTGTGATCTTGTGCGCCGGTAGGCGATTGAGCTTCGGGAGGTCGACCACAAGGCCGTCCGGCACGGTGAGGTAGCCGAGATCCGTTGCGATCTTCATGTTGCGCACCATCGAGCGTCCGACGAACGCAACTTTGCGTCCCTGCGCGTGTGCGGCGTCGAGGACTTGTTGAATGCGGTGCACGTGACTGGCGAAGCTCGAGACGATCACCCGTCCCGACGTTTCGCGGAACACCTTCTCGATGGCCGGGACCAGATCTCGTTCCGAGACCATGAATCCTGGAACTTCGGCGTTGGTGGAATCGATGAGCAGAAGGTCGAGACCCTCCTCGCCGAGTCTGGCGAAACCCCGCAGGTCCGTGATCCGGCCGTCCAGCGGGAACTGGTCCATCTTGAAGTCGCCGGTATGTAGTACAAGTCCAGCATCGGTGCGGATCGCGATCGCGAGCCCGTCCGGAATGGAGTGATTCACGGCCAGGAATTCGAGTTCGAAGGGGCCTTCCTGACGCGTCTCGCCGGCCGTCACCTCGACCAATTTGGTCGAGACCTTGAACTCTTCGAACTTGGCGGCCAGGAAGTGAAGCGTCAGCCTGGAGCCGATGACGGGTATGTCGCCGCGCTCACGAAGGAGATAGGGGACACCACCGATGTGGTCCTCGTGGCCGTGCGTCAGCACAATCGCGATGACGTCGTCGAGCCGATCGCGGATGAAACTCCAGGCAGGGAGGATGACGTCGACGCCCGGTTGATGCTCTTCGGGGAACAGCACTCCGCAATCGACAATGAGCAGTTTGCCCTCGTACTCGAACACAGTCATGTTTCGGCCGATCTCACCGAGGCCACCGGTCGCGACGACGCGAAGGTGTCCTGGCTTGGGTGCAGCGGCGGGCCGCGGCGCCGACTTGGCCGGTGACTTTCGTGAGCGTGAGGTTCTCGACATGAAACTCACGTTACGGGAGGGTCCGAATCCGACGTCACCCCAGGTCCGTGGACGCGAGGTTGTCCTGTGCCGTCTCCGATAGCCACGCCGCGAGCGGGATGCGCCACATCGATCGTGATCGATTCAGGTACTGGCGAGTTGGCGGAGCTGGAGTGCGGTGTCGAGGGCGAGCCGGTGCCACGCATGTCGTGGATCTCTGCCGGTCAGCTCGCGGGCGCGACGGAGCCGGTAGCGCAGAGTTTGCGGATGAAGCCGCAGCTCGGACGCCGCCGCTGTTGCCGTGCCGGTGGATATGAACGCCGACACACCGTCGAGAATATGACCGTTGGCGGCCTCGGTCAGCGGTCCGAGCACGGCCCGCACTACCGCCGTCGTATCCGCTGTGGGCCGGGCCGTCAGGAGCGCCAGCAACTGCGCGTCCCCCTCGTCGAGCACGGACCTTCCGTGAAACGCATGTGCGGGAGCGGTGTCGAGTGCGTCCGAGGCCACCCGGTACGAGGCGCTGACTTCTCCGAGTGGGCGTCTTTCGACGAGACATCCATGCAACAGCAGCGTCCGGCAGGCGTCGTCGACCTTCTCGAGGGTGACGGTGTTGGGAAGCAGCAGAATTGCGCGTTGTTCGCGCCGGGTACAGAGGTGGCTGGGGCGTGAAAGCCGTGTTATTCCGAGCGCCGTCAACAATGCGTCGACGGTCTTGTCGGTGATCTGCGAGCCGCTCGTCTGCGCGATGAGAAGGTGCGGGTGCGCTGGAAGCTCGATGCCGAGTTCGCGGGAGCGGTCGGCGAGGGCGCCGGGAGATGTTCGACGGCCGACGACGAGATCGTCGAGCAACGTTGCCTGCGCCTGATTGCGATTCGACGTAAGTTGTTCGCGGGCAGTTGTGTACGCCTCAGTGATCTCCTCGGAGATCGCATCGACGGCCTCGAGCACGGTGACGCTGAGTTCCACGACGTCGGAGGGATCGAGATCGTCGAGGTAGACCCCTCCGACGTGCCGCAGGAACACACTCGACGCGACGCGATACGCCCGCAGTACGTCGGTCAACGGTCGTCCGTCCGATGCGCGTGCTGCACCGATCGCTCGGAATCGGCTCTGATCCCGGTGGTCGACCACCCCGGATCCGTCAGACCACAGTGTGATCAGCCGTCGCAGTGACCAGAACGCGATGGCTTCGACATCAGCCAACTGAGGCCCATGCAGATCTCGATACGCGGGGATCGACGTCCGGATCGCGTCGACGGCAGCTGCGACAACACTGGCCAGGTCTTGTTCGATGTGTGCGACGACCTTCTCGCGTGAACTTGCCATCATGCTCCCCCTGGGTGACATGTTTGTCATCCAGTGACAAACCATATCGTCAGTTCACACCAATTCGTTGAGTTCTCCGAGCACCATGAGCACAGTCGAGGGGTCGAGTGAAGCAACAGGGTGCCGAGTGAAGGAGTGGGGTATGGACGCAGACGTCATCGTGGTCGGAGCGGGACTTGCCGGATTGGTAGCGACCGCGGAGCTCGCCGATGCAGGCAAGCGAGTCCTGTTGCTCGACCAGGAACCGGAGCAGAACCTGGGTGGGCAGGCGTTCTGGTCGCTCGGCGGTCTGTTCATGATCGACACCCCCGAGCAGCGGCGCATGGGCATCAAAGATTCGCCCGAATTGGCGTGGCAGGACTGGCTCGGAAGCGCGTCATTCGATCGAGGAGTCGACGATCCCGCGGGCGAGGACTACTGGGGACACCAGTGGGCGCAGGCCTACCTGAACTTCGCAGCGGGGGAGAAGCGGTCCTGGCTCCACGCGCAAGGCGTGCGGTGGGTCCCGATCGTCGGGTGGGCCGAGCGCGGCGGCTACCTCGCCGAAGGCCACGGAAATTCGGTTCCCCGCTTTCATCTGACCTGGGGCACCGGCCCTGGCGTCGTGGCGCCGTTCGAACGGAGGGTCCGCGAGGCGGCCGCCAAAGGCTTGGTGCGCTTTGCGTTTCGTCATCGAGTCGACGAACTGACCACCACGGCAGGCGTCGTCGACGGCGTCCGAGGCGCAGTCCTCGAGCCCAGCGCCTCCGAGCGTGGCTCCGGGAGTACCCGGGTCGAGGTCGGCGAGTTCGATCTGCGTGCAGGTGCCGTGTTGGTGACAGCAGGTGGAATCGGCTCGAATCACGATCTGGTGCGCGAGAATTGGCCCGCGCGATTGGGCACGGCTCCGAAACGGATGATCTCCGGCGTACCTGAGCACGTCGACGGTCGGATGCTCGGAATCACCGAGCGTGCAGGCGGTCGGCTCGTCAACAAGGATCGAATGTGGCACTACACCGAGGGCATCAAGAACTGGAACCCGATCTGGAAGAACCATGGAATTCGCATCATTCCCGGGCCGTCGTCGATGTGGTTCGATGCGCGTGGTCAACGATTCCCGGTGCCGAACTTCCCCGGGTTCGACACCCTCGGCACTCTGAAAGCCATCCAGGACAGCGGGTACGACTACTCCTGGTTCGTCCTTACCCAGAAGATTGTCGAGAAGGAGTTTGCGCTGTCCGGGTCGGAGCAGAACCCCGACATCACCGGCAAGAACCTCAAACTCGTGCTCGGACGAGTTCTGCCCGGAGCCAGCGAACCGGTCGAGGCCTTCAAGAAGAACGGGGAGGACTTCGTCGTCGCAGATTCCCTGCGTGAGCTCGTGGCGGGCATGAACAGGATCTCCGGGGACGACCTGATCGACCTCGCCGATCTGCAGCGTCAGATCGTTGCCCGTGACCGTGAAGTCGACAATCCGTTCACCAAGGATCTGCAGATCTCGGCTATCCACAACTCCCGACGATCGCGTGGTGAGCGAATCGCTCGTACTGCCGCGCCGCACAAGATCCTTGATCCGAAGTCCGGTCCACTGATCGCAGTGCGACTGAACATCATCACCCGAAAGACGTTGGGAGGCATTCAGACCGACCTCGACGGGCGCGTCCTCGATGCCGCAGGCTCCGCTGTGCCCGGTTTGTGGGCGGCCGGTGAGATCGCTGGGTTCGGCGGCGGCGGCGTACACGGTTACCGATCGCTCGAAGGTACCTTCCTCGGCGGCTGCATCTTCGGCGGGCGACAGGCGGGTCGGGCGCTGGCCGCGCAGGCCTGAGTCACGTGGTCGATGGTGGTCGTCGAGTTCGCACTTGTGCAGACGAATCGCGGGTTACGGCCTGCACAAGTGCGAACTCGATCAGAGGGTTCGCAACGATAGTGCCTGACTGCAGGCGAACGCCGCGACCTCGAGGGAGATGGCGGCAATGAGTATCGACAGCGCAGCGTTCGGAACAACCAGAGCCAAAAGCCCGATCGCTACCGCTCCGACGACGTTGGCCGACATCACGGTCCACAGCATCGGGCGAAGGGCGAATCGTGTCGAGCCGAACCGCAGAATTGCCGCCCACACACCAACCAGGAGCGCCACGACGAGCAGCACGACGGGGCTGGTGCCGAGTGCGTCAGCGAGCAGCGTTGCGAACATCGCAACCAAGATCGCCGTCGCTGCGCAATATGCCGCGTCGAGACGGAGTGACATCGAACCAACCCGTCGACCGTTCATGTGCCCCCACTTCGATTGACCCAACGACTTCCTCGATAGGTTTCCACGGATCTGCGCGGCACGCTGTTCATTCGATGCAAAAAGGAGACCGCACGATGGCAAACGACACGGGTCGGCTCGCTGCACTCCCTGCGACCGCAGCCTGGAGGCATCTCGGACTCCGAGCCGGCTTCGAGATTGCGCACTTCGCGACCAACGCGAGAGACGGCGGGACCCGGTTGTGGGGAAATAGCCTGATCATGGAGGACGGGGTCGGTTACGCAGTGACCTACAGCGTCAGCGTCGACGAGAACTGGAAGACCCGCGAGGCCACCATCGAGACGCGCACCGAACAGTCGACGTTGACGACCCGTCTCCTACGCGACGAGGGAGGCACTTGGACCGTCGATGGAAGGGCCCGCCCGGATCTCGCCGGCTGCACAGACGTCGATCTCGAAGCATCCGTCGTGACCAATACCCTGCCCATTCATAGGCTCGTCGGAAATTCGGGTGTGCACGCGGTGAGAGCGGTGTACGTGCGGAGCGACTGTACGGTCGACGTGTTGGATCAGACCTACGACATCCCGGCCATCGATTCAACCCGATTTCACTGCGCGTACACCGCGCCTCAGTTCGGGTTTGCAGCCGACTTGTACTACGACGAAACAGGATTGATCCTCGACTACCCCGGCCTAGCACTACGCGACGTTGGAGCCTGACTCAGATCGTCCGCAGATGTCGTGTGTTTCGCTGTTCGGAGATGCGTGCGAGTTGGTCGAGCGCAGACTGTGATCGAGGGTCGGCAGCTCGATAGATGATGAGGCGAAGATCGGGGTCTCCGAGCGGGTTGAGTACGTCGAAGCTCACGGTGACGGGTCCGACGAGTGGGTGGTCCATCGGCTTGTCACCCTGTGCCCGTACCGAGACTTCGCGTGAGCGCCAGTAGTGAGCGAACTCGTCGCTGCCTTCTTCGAGTTCCTCGATGAGTCGTGCCAATTCGTCGTCGTGCGCATGACCGGCCCAGGCTGCACGCAGATCGGCGACGGCACCCCGGACAACGTCGTCGCGTTGGCCGTAGAATCCGTCGAAGCGGCTGTCCAGGAAACACATTCGCAGGACGTTGCGATCGTGATCGGATCGGTCACCGAGGTCGAGCAACAGTGTGGCCATGACGTCGTTCCAGGCCAGGATATCGAGGCGATGGTTCAGGACCATGGCGGGCAGAGGACTGACGTCGAGAACCAGCTGTGCAAGTCCGCTCGGCACGCTCGGTCGGGTGGATCGCTCCGGCAGTCGGTGCCCGGCGAGAGTGAACAGGTATCCGGTCTGATCGGTCGTCAGCTTCAGTGCGACGGACAACGACCGAACTACCTGAGGGGACGGCCGAACCTCGCGTGCCTGCTCCAATCGAATCAAGTAGTCGCTCACGCCGGCCAGCTGCGCACGCTACGTACTTCACGTCGGTTGAGCAGCGCAAAAGAACACGCCGAAATCCTCGATCAGTTCCACTACCGACCCGGTCAGCCGGTCAATGCTAGTGGCATGCGGCCTTGCATGGAACGGACAGGAGTTCTCGAAATGAGAGGTCTCAGTCTTCGTCGCAGCTAATGTCGTGTGGTGCTAAACGATGAGCTGGACAAGGTGGATGCCGTCGGGGTTCTGGCCGCGGCTGCGGGCCTCCAGCTAGTAGATAGCAATATTCACCATCTCTTTCGGCTTCAGCGATTAGCCTCACACGCCGCGCGCCATGGTGGTACGGCGTCACAGCGGTTGTCGGCCACAGCCATACGTCGGCTCCTTCGAACACCGGAGATCGGCAGCGAGACGATCATCTGGCATGAAGACGAGTTCGAAGGGTTCATCACCGTCGAGGTGCCGTACTTCGGCACAACACATCTGGTGTTACAGGGCTTGCTCACGAACAGCGCAGTCATCGCGCGCAACCTCTTGGCGTCCGTCTTCGGTCCCGATGTCAAAGAGTTCCCGATTGAGTTCAGTCGACGGGTCGGCTGGGCGGCTCAACTGCTTCTTCGAACGAGTGCGGCGCTCGCGGAGGATCTAGGGCTCAGACGATATGCGACAGCGCCCCGGCGCGATCTCAAGATCTCG
>NZ_LVCV01000485.1 GCF_001647195.1 Rhodococcus sp. EPR-157
CCGACTACCTTCGGTCAGCGCTGTTCACAGACGTCGCGGCAATGTCGTCCGGGGACGACGAGCTTCGTGTCGACGACGCAATCATCGCCACGCCGTTTATCCGTACGTCGCGTGGAGTCGTCGTCGCTGCTCCGTTCGAGTTAATGGCGACTTTGCGGCATCTCATCGGGGTCGAAGCCGTGAATCATTCCTGCGGTTCAACACTCACGAAAGCGGCATCGGCATTCGCAGCACGCGTCGTCACCAATCTGTTCGAGGTGATCTGCGACGATGGTCTCGAGGAAGCCGAGCATTCCTCGTCACAGCTCCGGCTGTTTAAAGGACGCTTTGACACCGACAAGTTTCTCGATCTGTGGATTCGAGTGGAGTCGTTCGACAACTACGATCCGACTACGATCGATCAGGAGCCGGTTGTTCAGCGCGGAGGTTCCGAGTTAGCGAACGTCGATGGCACCGGTGACAGGACTTTGGTTGTCGATGTTGTCTGGTCACATGGCGCAGGAGCGCACAGCTTCACGGGAACTGACGAGAATCTGCACCTCACAGGTTTGTACCCGGAGTTCGAGACCATCCTCCACTCTCCGGGCACGCATCAATTGACCCTCTGGTACTTCGCGCAGGCATTGGACCGAGCGAGATCCAGAGCCCTGATGATGATGACATCAACAGAAGACGCTTACGCCTTCTACGACAGTGGTAGCGAGCAGAGCTTCTATGCCTCCGACGACAGTTCACCGACCGCGATATTCATCGCGCCCGGTGATGGTGAAGAACTTCGACGCACGGTCGCCGAGCGAATCGGCAAAACCTACGTCCACCGTGGTCGGCGGACATACGAAGCCGTTCTGGTGCACGGTGGCGCTACCACTGTTCGCCAGGTAGTCGGTCCTGGGTGCGTTTACTTCGCTGAACTGCCACACGCACGGGTATGGGTGGAGTCCTCGTCGCCGTCCGCTCCAAACGCACCAGTCGATGAGCTTGCCGAGGCCGCGTGCTTCTGGCTGTACAAGTTGGGGATGGAGTTCTCCGAGCTGCTCGAAGCGCAACAGAGCGATGAGATCAAGGTCGGTATCGAAGTCACGGGCTGGGATGTCCAGCCGGGTGGTAGTCAGGATTCCTGGATCGAATATCAAGTCTCCGATACAGAGGGGGTCCTAACGCTAAAGGTGGCCACGCCGCCGGTGATCGAGTCCGGGGACCCGCCAAACGCATTGGATCGCCTGTTGGTATCCGCGCTGATCAAGGCGCTTAAGGCTTCGGCAACAGCACCTACTGCTGCCGATTCCGTAGTTTTGCTGAATTCGCTCACACCGCCAGGGCAATGCCGGATGCTGCACGTTGCGGACCAGAACGCAGATCCAGTCACTTGGCCGGGGCAATTACCTGCACCTCGGAGAGCGGTATCTGCCGTTGTGGCAACCCTTTTGGACGACCTCGGCAGCCACCTGAAGGAGCGTGGACGCATTGCCGGTCCCATCTCCGATGATCGACGCACGAAGGTACTGAACACCGAGGTAGTGCCATATTTCGGTGATCGTCTGGCGGCGCACTTGGCCGAGCAGGACGATAGCGAGTTGCTGAGGCACCTCATTCTCGCCAACGAGGCCCTGCTACGGGAAGGTCATGTCGAGCATAAGACGTTTGCTTCGCGAGTCGCGTGCTTCGGCCGACAATCTGACATCGTGGAGCGCTTCTCGAAGAACATGACGGAAAGTGCCAATACGGCGGTCTCATCCCGGTTCCTCATTGAGTATGTTTCCGGAAACCCAACCGCCGGAGCGTCGACGGTGACGGCCGAAAGCTATGACATGATGGTCGCACTGGCCTCCGAGGTTACGAACAAGGGGTTCCTCTCCGAAGCGATCCACGCGGAAATTTCCACCGCGACAGTGTCGATACTGCCTTCCGGGCGCTTAGGCATCGCACGCGACGATGACCGGTGGGTCACCAGTCTGCACAGCTTTCTCCTGTCTCATGCGTCGACGGCAGTTGAGTCAATAATGCGTACAGCACAGTCGGAGCATCAGAAAGTCGAGTCGCAAGACGAAGAGTTCGATCTAACGCCACACGACAGGGTCGCCACCATCGAATTCGGGTTCAGCTTCTCGGATCTGAGTGACTTCATAGGCAAGCTCCTCGATCTCTCAAGTACCAAGGGACAGAACGATGTCGGGAAGCTCACCGTTGCGATGGTTCGCGACCACTTCGTCGCTGAGTTCCAGTGGGAGATCGAGAAAGCCGATCGAATTCTCGACGCGTTGTCCATGGCACCTGAAGAAGATTTCTGGAAGCTCGGGGCGAAAGTGCATCCTTGGAGATACAACCGTGACCGTTCCTACCTCCGCAGGCCGTTGATTCGCAGAATGACCAAAGAGGGTGATGCGGTCATATTTGGGCACCGAAACACTTTCCTTACGCCCATGCATTGGTACGGTCAATATGACTCCGGCCGGCTGAAGGCCACAACGCCCGAGATGAAAAAGGCCCTTTCGGAGGCGATCAACCGTAAAGGCGAACAGTTCGAGAACCAAGTGGAGGCGGCTATTGCAGGGATATGCTATCCCGTTCGGCGTCGCGTATGGAAAATCGGGAAGTACGACCTACGTAAAATCGACGGCCTAAATCTCGGCGATATCGACCTCGTTGGTTACCACACCCCGTCACGAACGGTTCTACTCATTGAAGCGAAGTCGCTGCAAGCATCCCGAACGCCATCCGAACTGCGAAACGAAATCACCAACATCCTGGAAGGGCCCCACTCGGCAGTCGCCCGGCTCAACGGACGCTACCAGTGGGCGCTTGGGCACATCGATAGCATTCGAAACGAACTCGGAATTCCTCCTGGGAGTATCACGCTGAAGCCGATGATCGTCATCGACGACGACCTCGTAACCCGAGAGTTCAACCGTAGCCCTTTTCCCATAGTCCCACTGGACCAGTTGGTGGAGACGCTCGATGGACTACGGACAACGCGACGCTCTAGTAAACGCGCCCGCAGACGTTAGATTGTGCCTCAAACTGAGGACCGTATCTCACGTCGTGATTTTCGCGAGGCATAGCTCGCAGACTGCCAGCCAGTCTCTGGCCCGGTAGCCTGGGTACGCCGAATATCGTGCTGGCCGAGCTCTCGTCACTCGTGGTCCCTCGTCTAGCGGTGAGTACCGGCACCGGACCAGTGCTCTGTGGACGCGCGGATCATGCGGTGCGGGCTCTCTTAGGAGGCGTCCGCCGGCGTCTCCGCCCTGGCATGGACCTAGGTGTCATCCTGGGGGGCCAGACGCGGCCGAGTGCGTAGGTACAAGTCGGGATTTGCCTCTAATAGCTTCAGCCAAGGAACATCCATCCCCGGGTGCTCTCCGGCGTCCGCTAAGTCGCCGAGTAGATCGCGACCATTAGAAGGAGACGACACGGAACCGTTCCCAGCCTGCTGCACTCGCACCGATGTCTCATCGAAGCGCACAAAGTACGGATAGCCGCGACCGACGTCGTTCGCTATCTGACGCGTGCGCTCAACCCAAGAGTCGTTTGTCGCCCCCTGCCCTTGGACGATCCCGCTGTAGCCGATGGTCTTCCCGTTCTCGATCAACCGGTAACGGACTTCCCTTTCAATGCCTGGCGGATTGCGGTCCTTCGCCTGCTGCAGAAGCCCCGTTTTTCTTGTCTTCACGGCAGTGTCCCACGCAGGCCACTGGGCCGAGCGACGGTCTGACGGGCGACACACGATATCCGGGAGAAACACCTCATACTGGTCCATTCCCATCGGCCGGTACACCAGGTGCCCGGTGGCCAGCTCCATCTGTGCGTCGCTTCCGGGCACTTCGACAAAGGGCCCAAGCTCGGTCGACTCCGCGAAGGCCCACCTAACGACCGGGGGCGCGTCGGCTATCAACTTGGGTTCCAACTGCTGGAAGAAGTTCAACGCATCGAAGATCGTGTCGATGACCGGCCGCCCTTGAACCTGCTTGCGGTAGGCATCCTGAGATTCAGCCCGCGCTCGCTTCGCACGATCAGTCGCAGAAGAATCGATGCGAACGTAGGAGGCAGGCATGTCGGAATACTTCGCCCACTCGTAGACCACCCGAATGCGCGTGGGCGCCATACTCATAGGGACTCCGAAGTGAGCTCCGGGCACGAGGAGGTCGCTGAAGACTACATGTGCGTGCTCCTCGCAGTTGCGAATCAGCTCCAGCCCCATGACAACTTTGCCCAGCGCGGTTCCCGCTCGCTGGCTCCGGTAAGCGTCCCCGTGAGCGTTGAGGAAGACAGCCTCGTCGAGGATATTGACGGCCGACGCGACTCGGCGTACTTCCAGCGTTGCAGCCTCCGGATCCTCCATGGTCGCGTACCAGTACGCTTCGATCGCACGCCGTAGCTCCCGCATGTAGCGAAGCCCTTTGGCCAAGTGGCCACCTTCGAGATGGAACTGCGCTTCGATCACTGAGATAGTCTCTCATCGCAATTGCGGAACTGCCAGCGGACTTCTACCCGCACACGCCAGCCGAGAAAATCAACCTAGGAGTTCTGATCGGCCCAGGGATTTCGGACAGTGGACCCGCTTAGAATAGGGATCTACTGAAATGAGTCCGACCAGCATGAGCAGATCACGGCGATCG
>NZ_LVCV01000486.1 GCF_001647195.1 Rhodococcus sp. EPR-157
AACAAACCCGCCGAACCAGCCGACACCGACCAGAAGCAACATTCGGTAGCGGCCTAACACCCACTGGACTCACCCGCCTTGACAAATTCCGGGTGGGCGGCCACGTGCTACACCCGTCGGCCGGTGCTCGGTCGAATCGAGATCACCGGCCGCTTGATCGGGTACATGGCGTACGCCACAACGGGCCGAATCCGGGGCCGAATTACGCGCTTACGCGTCGCGACCGAGAGTCTTCGCCGAGATCCCGACGTGACAAACGCGCCATGGAGACCGGTCCCTGGTACCCGCACCTATCGCGACGTCACCGCAGCGCTGCGTCCTTTCGCGGATGTCACCCGTCAGACCAGAGACGGCGTTCTCTTCGAAGGAGTCCGAGAGGTGGGTGTCCTGGTCGACCTCGACCTCACCGACGTTCCCTTACCACCATTGCGGTCCAGCCTGGTCCCGGCTTCCGTGTCGGCGCACGGCACCGAACTGTGGGTGGTCGACCGCGACCTCCCGCTCGTAGTCCGCCTCGATTCCAACCGGCACGTCACCGAATACGTCATCACCGGCCAGATCTTCGCCGACCCACCGGCCAACCGGACCCGGGCCGTCTGGGCACACGCAGACGGGTGCTGGGTGGCCGGCTGGGACGGCATCTATCACTGCCACCCGGATGGCACCGCGAGGACGGTCAGCGACGCGCCCATCCGAAACGCCGCCGCTTACGGCGAGGTCTTGCTTGCGGTGTCAGTGCCGAGCCGCGGTAGGGCCGAACTGCTTCTCGTCCGCCCTGGGCAGGATTCTTTGTCGCACAGTATGAATGACTGCGGCGACCTCGAATCGATGTGCACCGTCGAAGGCGGGTTTCTTCTGCTGTTCCGTCGACGAGACCCGACGACCGGCGCGCTGGGAACGAGCAGCCTGGTTCGAGTCGATCTGGACGGCACCCCGACTTATGGACCGCCATTGACCAGTTCGATCACGTCGTACAAGCCGTTCCTGACTACCGCGCCACCTACCATCTTCGACGGCCACAGTGCCTACCTCGTACTCGACGATCTCACCGTCGAAGCCGCCGAACCAATGCCCGCCGATGTTCTGAACGGGGGACAGGTCGGAGACAGGCTCTGGGTCGTCAGTCATCCTCCGGATGGAACCGGACGGGCGCAGTGGTGGCCACTGATGGGACCCTCTACCTACATCGCTGATCATCAGTACTGGCTGTTCACTCTGCTCGATGGTTCTACCCGGAAGCCTCTCTCCAACACACCGATCCGAAACCCACAGCCTGACGTCACCGTCGACAGCGTCGGCACCGTGTGGGTCACCGCGAGGGGTGTGCAATCCATTCCGGATGAGAACATGGCCCCGCCGGTGTCCCTCGACGTCGCCGACCTCCTAGATCGATCACGGCATATGGACTACTCCGAAGATTCGACGGCCCAGGGCGGGTGACCCGCTGACATGAATGTAGGCGTGCATGGTCAGTACGCCGAATACATGTCAAGATCAAAACGCCTGATACCGTTCATTTTTTGAATCTTCGTGGTATTCGTGGACCGTCCGGTCCCATTCGTGCCATCGACCATCTCGACCCTCAGGCGTGTGGACGTAACAGAGTTCCGACTCGGCTGCCAGACCGTCTGCTTGCTACAGAGTGGGTGCCTGGGGCGCACAGATCGCATGTCGCCGGAGTTGTCGTCGACGAGTGACGGTAGGCCAGTTCAAGAAATAGTGTTTGGACAATTCTGGCCGCAAGGAAGTCCGAAGGGGTCTCGCAGTACCGAATGGCTCACCTGACATAATGTAGATTATCGGCAAAATAATCGACCTGGGCGGCCACGGTAGACGGTGATCGTCACGCTTCTGGTCACCATTAGCTTCAGTGGCTCTTCAGTGCATAATTTTGCAGGCGTCGAGGTTACAGCTCGCCCGTACTGCGCTCGCTATGGAGTTCGCGGTCGAATGCTCATTGCGAGCAGTCGAGTTGTCTCGGTTGCCGTGATCTGTACGGGTGCAACCTCATTGGCTCAACTCTGACATGCATCTACCTCGCTGTAATACGTCACTGTGACGAATTAGAGTCGTGCACCAGACGTCGAACTGGCCGTTCGACTACTCGCGACCACGCCGCCGCCGCCGCCGTCGAGCAAACCCCCGCAACGACGGACGCAGCTGTCCTGCCCGACGCTCGGTGCCGGTGTTGATGCGGCTGCGATACCTCGGCGACCCAACTGCATGGCAACTACCCCCGACGAACCAACGGCTCAGACCACCTATGGCAAGGTCCCAGTCTCGTACTTTCGGTTGGGACAAGACTGGCCATCGAACCGATACGCGCACGACGCGATGCGGCGAGGGTTGAACCCATGATCACAGTTGAGTCCCTGACCCGGAAGTACGCCGCCTTTACTGCCGTCGACAACGTCTCCTTCACCGCCCAGCCCGGCCGGGTGACCGGTTTCCTCGGTCCGAACGGCGCCGGCAAATCCACCACGATGCGGGTGATGGTCGGTCTGACCGTCCCGACATCCGGCTCGGCCACCATCAACGGAAAACGGTTCGCCGACCTCCCCAACCCCGGCCTCGAGGTGGGCGTCCTCCTTGACGCCTCGGCCCAGCACGCCGGCCGCACCGGCCGCGAGATCCTCGCGGTGGCCGCCGACACCATGGGTCTGCCCCGCACCCGGATCGACGAGATGATCGAGCTGGTGAGTCTGACCCCCACCGAGGCCAAGCGCCGGGTGCGCAACTACTCCCTCGGGATGCGTCAACGCCTCGGCATCGCCACCGCACTCCTCGGAGACCCCCAGGTGCTGATCCTCGACGAGCCCGCCAACGGGCTCGACCCCGCGGGCATTCGTTGGATGAGGGACCTCCTGACGGGCTTCGCCAGCCAGGGCGGCACTGTGCTGCTGTCCTCACACCTGCTCCACGAGATCGAGGTCATCGCCGATGACCTGGTCGTGATCGGCAACGGCAAGATCGTTGCGGCCGGCACCAAGGGAGAGCTGCTGGCGGCCTCAGGGACGCTCGCGAGGTCGATGTCTCCGCGCGACCTCGCACATGCACTGGAGCAGGCCGGGATTCCCTGCACGCTCGCCAGCGACGGCTCGGTCCGCACGGATGCCGATCCCACTCGTGTGGGGGCCGTGGCCCTGACCGCCGGCATCGCCCTCACCGAGCTCCGGTCCGCCGAGAGCGCCGGCCTCGAAGACATGTTCCTGTCGCTCACTGCCGACACCCAACGCGAAGGAGTTGCAGCATGACCGCCACGATCGTCCCCCCGGCTATGGGCCGCCGGACCGCCCGGCCCATCCCTATTGCCCGACTCGTCAAGGTCGAGCTGCGCAAGATGTTCAACACCCGCTCCGGATTCTGGATGCTCACCAGCATCGGCGTCCTGTCGGTCATCGCGACCGGGGCGGTCGTCATCTTCGCCCCCGACAGCGACGTCACTTACGCGAGCTTCGCGTCAGCGGTCGGGTTCCCGATGTCGGTGATCCTGCCGATGATCGCGATCCTGGCTGTCACGAGTGAGTGGAGCCAGCGCAGTGGGCTCACGACGTTCACGCTGGTGCCGAGCCGCGGACGCGTGATCGGCACCAAGGCGGTCGCGACCCTTCTCGTGGGCCTCGGCTCCGTGGCCGTCGCCTTCACGGTGGGCGCCCTCGGTAACGTGGTCGGTTCCGCCCTCGCCGGCGTCGACACCGTGTGGGACATTTCGTTGTCCATGGCGCCCCAGATGGTGCTCGGCAACCTCGTCGGCATGGCGATCGGCTTCACCCTCGGTGTCGTGCTGCGCAACTCCGCGGCCGCGATCGTGGGCTACTTCGTCGTCTCACTGGTCATGCCGGGCATCCTCGTCCTCCTGGCCCAGGTGCGTTCGTGGTTCGAGGACCTACAGCCGTGGATCGACTGGAACGAAACGCAGGTGGCGCTCTTCGAGGGCGCCACGAACACCGGTGAGGAGTGGGCGATGCTCGGCTCGACCACCATGATCTGGATCGTCATTCCCCTCGTCATCGGTGTGCTGCTCCTGCGCCGCTCCGAGGTCAAGTAGCCAGACACAGGCGGCGGTATCCGGAATTATCTGTGGTCCGGATACCGCCGTTTCGTGGTGGATCGACTCAGCGAGCGAACAGTGACCCTGGACGGCCTCTACTCCCGGACCCGGCCGGTCTCGTAGCCCCACATCGCGACCTCCACCCGATTACGGGCGCCGAGCTTGGCCATGAGGCTGCCGATGTGGGTCTTCACCGTGCTGATGCTGATGTACAGCTCGGCGGCGATCTCTGCGTTGGTGCGACCCCGCGCGACGGTGAGCAGCACCTGCTCCTCGCGTTCGGTGAGCGGGTCGAGGGGCTGGGCGGGAGGTGCCGCCCGACCCGTGCCGGCGAAGGTCGACAGCAGCCGTCGGGTGATGCCGGGCGAGATGAGCGAGTCACCTCGGGAGGCCGCCCGGATCGCCTCGCCGAGCAGCTCGGGTCCGGCGTCCTTCAGTAGGAAACCGGTGGCGCCGGCCAACAGCGCACCGTGCACGTACTCGTCGAGGTCGAAAGTGGTGATCACGACGACCGCGACCGGGTCCTCGACGCCCTGCCCGGCCAGCATTCGGGTCGCCTCGACACCGTCGAGGACGGGCATCCGGATGTCCATCAGACACACGTCGGGACGGAGCTCGCGGGCCAGCCGGACCGCTTCCCGCCCGTCGCGCGCCTCCCCCACGACCTCGATGCCGTCCAATGTGCCGAGGATCAGCCGCAGCCCGGTCCGCACGAGATCCTGGTCGTCGGCCACCAGGACCCGGATACTCATTTCGGCGCCCGACATGGGAGCGTCGCAACGACGGCCCAGCCACCTCCGGGGCACGGGCCCGCCTGACACGTGCCGCCCAGGAGCAGGGCGCGTTCGACCATCCCTGCGAGCCCGAATCCTGAGTCCGGGTCGGGGTCCCGTGGATCGGCGTCACCGTCGTCGCGGACGGCGAGGCTGACGGTTGACTGGTCCCCTGCGACGCGCACGTCGACCAGGGTGGCATTCCTGGCATGCCGCAGCGCGTTCGTCACCGCCTCCTGGGCGATCCGGAACACGGCGGCGTCGATAGCCCGCGGGAGTGCGGCCAGCTCATGCGAGATCGTCACCTCCACCCGGGGGCCGGTCGGCGAGGCCCCCGACAGCCGCTCGAGGTCGACCACACCGGGCTGTGGGGCGTAGTTTGCCGGCGCCTTGTTGCGCAACACGCGGACCATCGCCCGCATCTCCGCGAGCGTGAGCGACGCCTCCGCCTCGATAACCTCCAGCGCCTCGAGCGGCGACGACGGGCTGGTCGCCGCGAGTGCGCGCCCTGCCTGTGCCTGGACGGCGATGGCAGAGACGTGGTGGGCCACCGTGTCGTGTAGCTCGCGCGCCAACAGGACCCGCTCCTCGGCTTTCACCTGCTCCAGTCTCCGTTGCTGGGCGTCGTGCTGGGAACGCACGGCCCAACCCAGGGCGAAGGCGGAAATCAGGACAGCGACCCCGCCGATTGCGTCGGCGACCCCGGTCCAGCTGACGACGAACCCCATGGTGGCCGCGAACAGGATGATCGCCAGACCCGCAACAGCCTCTCGACCGGAACCCCACCGAAAGAGTGCGTAGGGCAGCAGCAGGAAGTAAAGCATTGTGTACACGTCGAGCGCTGGTGCGTCGGATGCGATCAGGCCGATGTCGACCACAGCGACCACGCCGAAGGCGGCCGCGATCACTGCGAGCGGGTGGGTACGTCGCCATAACAGCAGCGGCGCCAGTCCGACCGCCAGCACCATCGACAACCCCGGTAGCGGCATGTCCTCACGTAGGACACCCTCCAGCACACCGGAGACCATCACGACCGCCAGCAGTGCCCAGTCCCGCCGTACCCGAACCGGTGGGGCCGAGGGCCGGGGTTCCTCCAGCAGGGACCGCAGTGGATTGCTCACCCCCTCAGCGTAGGCATCGAGCGCCGACGGGGGACCAACCGAAAGTCTGATCCGGCCGAAGGCAAGCTGCCTCGATTCGTTGCGTCACTGTGACGCACCGAATCGAGGCAGTGGACTGTGCAGCATCACGAAACAGCAGTTTCGTTGAGTATTCGCCGATACAAACGTCAGGCGGCCCGCTACGCTCCGTGTCAGTCACTGCTTGTGGCCTAACTTTCCATCCAGAGGTTTTCGATGTTCGCCGTGCGTTCCCGTTTCTCCGCAGACCGAAGTTCCATGCCTCGTCGTCGTGGTGGTTCGCTCCCTGCCTCCGGGCTGCTGGACCTCAATGTGCGTCGCACCCGGGTCACACAATTTCTGGTGGGTCTGGGTGTGCTGGTGATCGGCGTAATCGGTCTGGTCAGCGCGCCCTCGGAGGAATACAGCGGTTGGCGCGGTCTGGTCGTCGTCGCGGTCAGCATTTCTGCACTACCGGTTGCCGTGCGCTGGTTCGTCGGCAGATGGCCGAGTCCTCGTTGGCTGGTCGCGTTCATCGTCTACTCGGACGTGTCGATAACTGTGTGTCTTCTGTTGAAAGACACCGATATGACGGCGATCGGCGGAACCGTGCTGTTCGCGGTGGTCACCTCGCTTGCTGTGGTAGCAGTGCCGCTACTCCCCTGCGTCCTTCACATGCTGTACGGCGCCGTCGTTCTCGGCATCGTGGCGGTCAAGACCGTCCACTCCGGCGCCGCAAGCGGATGGGTCGTCGCAGCCCACAGTCTGACCATGCTGTTGATGTTCTCGGCGCCGCTCATATTGATGGTTTACGTGAGCGAACTTCGATCACGTGCGCGCGAATCCCTGGTGGATTCTCTGACCGGTTTGCACAACCGGCGTGGGTTGTTTGCTGCGGTGACTGCGGTCTCCGTAACGGCGCGGAAGGTCGAACCGAGCGTCCTGTGCGCCGTAGTCATCGATGTCGATGGCATGAAAGGCGTCAACGACACCTACGGACATCACACCGGCGACGCAGTGCTCGTCGACCTGGCCCAACACCTGCGGGCGCTCGCTGTCAACCACTGGGTTGTAGCTCGGCTCGGTGGCGACGAGTTTGCGTGCGTCTCGATCGGCCGACCCGCGGACATCGCCGTCCGCAGCGAAGAGCTCGTGTCGAACCTCGCGTGCGCTCGGATGATCTCTGGACTCACCGTCAGTGTTGGTGCGGCCACAGTCGCCATCTCGGTCGGAGACGACGAGCAGCAGTCGGCGCGCGACGGGCTCAGACTGGCCGACGCCGAGATGTATCGACTGAAAGCCAGCCGCAAGCGAAGTTCGGGTCCACAACGACATGGCGTATCCGTGATGGGTGTCAGCACCGTTGCGACCGGCCGTGAATCGACAGTCAGGGCACCACAACGACATTGACATCAACCGCGATCGAGGTTGTACGTTTGCGCGATGGATATCAGAACCATGGAGTGGGTCTTCGGCCGGCTTCCGGTGCAGGGGCTCGGTCTCATGCGATTGGTCGACGAAGGATGGGGACAACCGGACCGCGACCCGGACGCTCTGGTGCGTGCCGCGGTCGGCGCTGGAGTGACTCTCCTCGATACGGCCGAGATGTACGGCAACGAGGAACTCATCGGCCGGGTCGTCGGGCCCCTGCGAGATCAGGTCATCTTGTGCAGCAAGTTCGGGGTCTATTGGGGCGCGTCGGGTGACCGCGACGACTGGAGCGTTCGTGCCGATCCGGCGACAGTGCGGTCCGCAATCGACGGCAGTTTGCGCCGGTTGAACGTCGATACGATCGACCTCTACTACCTTCATCACCGCAGCGACGTGACGCCGATCGAGGACACAGTCCTAGCCATGGCCGATCTGGTTCGCGCCGGAAAAATCAGAGCGATTGGGCTATCGAATGTCACCGTCGACGACGTACGGAGAGCCCACCTAGTCCACCCAGTCACGGCCGTGCAGGAGCAATGGGCGGTAACGCAGCGAAGCGTCGAACCCATGTTGCCGGTACTGAGCGAACTGGGCATCACGCTCGTGGCGCACTCGCCACACGGCCATGGATCGATTCACTCACCCACCGACGACGCGCTCGCGACCACGCTGGACGAGATCGCCACACGGCATCGGGTAGCTCGGGGTCAGGTTGCGTTGGCCTGGGTTCACGGCAGTAGTCTTCGACGCGATCAGCCCGTCATTCCGCTTCCCGGCACGACCCGGATCACCCACCTGCTAGCGAATGTGGCGGCGGCATCCCTTGTTCTCGAACCGTTCGAGCTTGACCGCCTCGATGCTCTTGCCTCGCCATCACCCGTTCCGGTACGCCCGCGGTAGGACGAACCAGAAACCGATCAGAAGGAGTCCCACGACTCCGGCAGCCGGGAGTGAGGCGCTCATTCCAAGGACGATCTCGAACGTCAACGCCACAGCACCGATCAATGTGACACCCAACATGATCAGTCCGCCGATTGCGAGTCTGTTTCCTACGCTCACGAGCGCTCCGATCGCCCGCTGCCGAAACAGCAACCGGTGCATGCCGACGGGTGCGACAAGCAGAATCGTCGCCACGATAGATGCGGATACTGTGACGAGGTAGACGGCATGTCCGGTGGAGGAGAGATCGTCGAACCGACTCTGGAACGGCAAGGTAAGCAGGAAGCCCGTCAACAACTGAACTCCGGTCTGGAGGACACGCAGTTCCTGCAGTAAGGCCAACCAATTGCGGTCCAGCTGCTGAGTTGGAGTCTCTTTGCGTACCTTGCCGTTCCACTCGAGGTGGTCGGGATCCTCGTTGCTCGTCATGTGTGGGGATCAGTCACATCGAGCTGTCATAGTTCGAATTCGACCGGGTCGATTCCCACCGCGAAACACGCGTTCCTGACAGCGTTCTTTTCGTCGTCGTCGAATTTTCCATCGGCGCCACCGATGATGATTCCGATCTGAATCACAGCACGTGCCTGATCAGGCTTGCTCTTCAGCTTGCCGATGGTGGCGGTGGCCTCGACTTTGCCGAAGTCGAAATCGCCTGCGAGCTTGTCGCAGTACCAATCGAACTTCTGTCGAAGCTCGTCTGCCGGAAACACTTTGAGTGCTTCGTTGCTGGAGATGAGTGCAGCGGTCTTCTGGCGTTCGGCTGGATCGATGGAGCCGTCGGCGGCGGCGATCAGCGCGCACATCGCCATGCTGCCGTTGGCGAACTCCTTGTTCTTGAACTGGACGGTCTTCGTCTGCAGTTGACCGTTGAGTTCGGTGGCTTTTGCCTTGAGCTGGTCCCAGAAAGCCATAGAAGATCCTTTGTGTTGCGTTCCTTGGTCCGCACCGTTCGTGCGATCGCCCCCATTGTGCACGTCGATCCTCCGAAAAACCGGCACCCGCTGCTAGGGCCCTACAGGAGACGTTCGCCAGTGCATGAGAATGCGATGGATCGCCTCGGCGCCGTGAATCGGGCCCGGCGGGGTCGGAAGTGGGGCCGGATGCAGTAGAAACGGCCGTGTCTGCTGACCGCCGAGACCACCGTGGGAGCCCACCTGTTCCTCGAATGCAGCGACCTCGTCGGTATCCGGCCAGTATGTTCCATTGATCATCATGTCGGGGACGTTGCCGAACGAGTCCGTCCGACGAATCAAGTCCAGTGCCCCGTGACCGAACACTGCCAGAGGGTCCTCCCCCACGATGGATCCTGTTTCGAGGGACATGCTTCCGTGCTCACCCAGTACCTCGGATTCACCGGACTCCGTTGCCACCAGCACGAAGCCGATCCCTGGATGACAGATCAGCATCGCGATCAATCCTGGATATGCGGCCTCGATCCACTCGCGCGTGGCCCGCTCAGGATTGTCGGCGAAGCTGACCAGTCCGACATTGCCAGACGCCAGCACGACGACCTTGTCGACCCCGGACTCCGCGCTGTCGGCGGATCCGATGCCGACACTCGCTGCGGCGTAGGCGGCGCCTTCTGCTCCGCCGCCGTGCATCGGTCGGTCCGAGGCTTCGGCAAGAGCGCATCCGCGTAGAACGAGCGATTGCAGCGTCTCGCCGTACCGGGTCGTGAAGGTGGTCCCCTGACTCTGTCCGTGGTCGGAGAGCAACACCAGGTGATACGCCCGCTCGCTGCTCTGCGCCACCGCGTGGATCATCGCGATTTCGGCGTCGAGTTTACGAAGCACTGCGAGCGTCTCCGGGCGCTCGACGCCCGAGTGGTGCGATACCTCGTCGTATCCGACCAGGTCGGCGTAGACGATGGAACGACCGCGCACCATATCGCCGATCACAGCTGCAACGACGACGTCGGTCTCCACCACCGTGGTGAAAGCGCGCACCAGTGGGTAGATCCCGCCACGCGGTACCCGCGGAACGATGCCACGCCTGCGCGAGATGAGGTTCTGTCTGATCTCGCGGATGACTTCGGCCACGAGCCGAACGAAGGTGCGCACAGCGTTGGCCGGGTCGATGAAGTAGCCGGAGTAACCGGTTCCCCCGCCACCCATTCGTGCACCCTTCATCCGGCTGACCACCAGTACGTTGTCCTGGGCTCCGCCGGTGAACAAGTTTCCGCGGCTTGCACCGTCGTCCGCCAAGAGACCAGTGAGGTCGCCGCGTTCCCGTTCGCGTTCGGCGTTGCAGGCGGGATCGCTGAAGACCGCGATTGTGCGAGAGGACTTGTCGTACCAGCGAAATGCCGGAACATCGTGATTGGAACCGTGCAGGATTCCGAGCTGACTTGCCCCGGTCTGACTGCTCCAATCGGTATGCCACGCAACGAGCGAATGAGTGCCGGACGACACGAGACTTGCTATCGTGGGCACCTCTCCCGACGACATGGCTCGACGAAGCACATCATGACCGAGCCCATCGATCTGAATACACACCAGGCCTGGTGCCTCCGCGGGGCTCGGCGAGCCGCTGGTGGACCGGCGATGGCGTCGCACGACCATCATGCGGTAGGTGTTGTCGCGCCGCGCTGCAATCGCCCCTGATACGACGGAGGTCGTCGCAGACAGGATCAATGCGAGGATGGTGGTGTCCATCGGACCGTCGAAGTCTGCGACCGGCGCGAGCGTCACGCTGAGCAACATCAACAGACCGCTGGCAACGAAGACCGAGACGAACAGCAGAGCCGGCCCGACCCACATCATGGCTCTGAGAAACAGCGGCCACAGAAGTGCATTGAGCGCACCGAACACGATTGCAAGAACTACCGCGCTCGGCACCACCCCGACAAAGCTCGTCGTTCCGATTCGGTCGAGTCGAAACCCGGGCATGAACAGATCAGCGATTACCAACATGGCCGCCGAGATGGCCGCCAAGACCGTGTATTCGATGCCCAGCCGCCACACCATGGTCGCTCCCCCGTACCCGAGAGGGTCTGCTCGATTTCTGGAATGGTAGACCCCATGGCCGAAGGCCGAAGGAAACCCGGCACCGTGGTGTGGTGGGGCCACGCCACCGTGGAGATCCACCTCGACGGGGCCACCGTGCTCACGGACCCTGTACTGACGCGCCGCGTCGGCCACCTGGTGCGCCGACGCGGCGGGAGCCCTCCGGTCGACGTGCACTCTCCTGACGCAGTTCTGCTCTCGCATCTGCACAGCGACCACACCCACCTTCCGTCGTTGGCGAAGGTGTCCGCGACTACACCGATCGTGCTGCCTCGAGGCGCATCCCAACGACTCAGCGGTCTACGCAAGCTCGGGAATCCCCTCGTCGACATCTCCGTCGGTGAAACCGTCGGCGTCGGAGCCCTCCGCATCACCGCGGTACCGGCCGACCATGACGGCCGCCGATGGCGTCACGGGCCCCGAGATGTCGATGCCCTGGGCTACGTCATCACTGGCTCCTCGATCATCTACTTCGCGGGCGACACAGCGATCTTCGACGACATGGCCGAGTGGGTGCCGCGGTGCGACCTTGCGTTGCTCCCGGTCGGAGGATGGGGCCCGACGCTCGGCGCCGGACATATGGACGCTCGAGCTGCCGCGCGTGCAGCGTCGGCTATGCACGCGCGTATGTCGATCCCCATTCACTACGGGACCCTCTGGCCGGTCGGGCTCGATCGGTTCCGTCCGCATCTGTTCCACGAACCAGGTGCGGACTTCGTCGTCGAGGCATCCTCACTCAGCATGTCGGCCACCCTCCTCGACCCGGGCGAACCCTGGCAGATTTCGGACTGAGCGATGGTCAGCGCAGGCGCTCCGCGTCCTTGGCTCGGGTGATCAACTCCTCGCAGAGGCGAGTGAGCTCGTCGACTCCTGCTCCCTCCGTCACGGCCGTAGCGACATCCTCGGCCGCGCACCTGACTTCGAAGGTTCGATCGATGAGTGCTGACGCCTCCTCGGACGACAGGACGACGGCATCCTCGGGGATCGAGGTGCCCTTGACCGCGCTCCGGTGTTCGTAGGCCCGCTGCCTGCAGGATTGTCTGCAATAACGCCGGCGCCGACCCATCCCGGAGTCGGCGACCTCGCGTCCGCACCATGCACACGCGTGTACCCGACGTGACATCACTGACATGGTCTCGAGCCTACGGGTGGATGACGGTAGAATGACGTCGGCGTATGCGCGGATCCATCCGTGTCGTCGATTCGGGTCGGGAACGATTCGCACCGGTGGAGCGTTGAGGAACATGTACCACAGAGGGAGAGGACTTCACAATGGCAGATCGCGTTCTACGAGGTAGCCGCCTCGGCGCCGTAAGTTACGAGACAGACCGCGACCACGACCTCGCGCCGCGTCGAGTCGCTCGCTACCGATGCGACAACGGTGAAGAGTTCGATGTGCCGTTCGCAGACGATGCCGAGATCCCCGGCACGTGGCAGTGCCGCAACGGCCTGGAGGGTTCTCTGCTCGAGGGAACTGCCCCGGAGGCCAAGAAGGTCAAGCCACCGCGCACGCACTGGGACATGCTCCTCGAGCGCCGGTCGGTCGAAGAACTCGAAGAGTTGCTCAAGGAGCGGATGGACCTGCTCAAGGTCAAACGTCGCGGAGCCTGAGAACCGAAATAGCTTTCCTGCTGCGCCGAACGAATTGCAAAACATTCGTTCGGCGCAGTTTTTTGTCCCATTTCATCTTCTTCGGTTTGTTTTCTTCCGGACTGTGCAGCAATCCCGAAACAATACGATGGATTTTGCACCGATCAGGATGACGATTGCTGTGTGCAGTGGGATTATTGTGGACCGGGCTCGAACGACCATCGAGGGGTAACAGTCGAGAGTGAACGCACGATGAAATGTCGAGCGTGTAAAGGCACGACGCTGTATTCGTCTGCATAACGAGGGGGCAACCACGTGACCGAAGAGCCCTGTACCCAACTCGCGTCGCTTCGAGCCGAACTGGATTCCATCGACGCTGGTCTGCTCGTGGCTATCCGCGATCGAATCGAGATCTGTTCACGAGTTGCTCTCGTCAAACGCGAGTTCGACATTCCGATGATGCAGCCCGATCGCGTAGGAGTCGTTCAGGACCGGGCACGCGAATTCGCACGCGAACACGGTATGTCCGAAGACTTTCTGGCTTCGGTGTACGACCTTCTGATCGGTGAAGCATGCCGTGTCGAGGACCTGATCATCGACGCGGACTCCACCGTCGGCGAACGCGGTAGGTGAGATCTTCGATGACTGTCCGCACGCTACTGATCGACAACTACGACTCCTTCACGTACAACCTCTACAGCATGCTGTGCGAAGTGAATGGCGTGGAGCCCGTTGTGGTTCGGAACGACGTCGACTGGGATTCACTCGACCTCGCGAAATTCGACAACATCGTTGTCTCACCGGGTCCCGGGCGACCGAGTACCTCGCACGATCTTGGAATCAGTGCGCGCGCAATCGTCGATTCGGACCTCCCGATTCTCGGGGTCTGTCTCGGACACCAAGCCATCTGTCATCTGCTCGGGGGCGAGGTCGACCTGGCTCCGGAGCCGATGCACGGACGAATTTCCGAGATAGTTCACGACGGTGTCGGGCTGTTCGACGGGATCCCCTCCCCCTACTCCGTGGTTCGCTACCACTCGTTGACGGCAATGGATCTACCCGACGAGCTCGAAGCCTGCGCGTGGACCGCCGATGGCATCGTCATGGCCGTACGCCATCGCAGTCGGCCCATGTGGGGCGTGCAGTTCCATCCAGAGTCCGTCAGCACTGAGTACGGGAGGGAGTTGTTGTCGAACTTCCGCGATCTCACTCGATCGATACTGCACCCGTTCGCTGCACCCACCCGAACGCCCTACTTCCTCGAAAGCCAGTGCATCGAGGGCGTCTTCGACACCGAGCAAGTATTCGGTGAGCTGTTCGCGACCGGCCCGAACACCTTCTGGCTCGACGGAAGTTCCGCTGTGGAGCCTGACTCTCGCTTCACGATCATGGGTGACTGTTCCGGCCCCCTTGCGGAATACATCACCTATCGAGTGGCCGAGAGACGCGTCGAGGTGAGTCGCGCCGACGGAACGACCGAGTCGGTCGATTCGACATTCTTCGACTACCTCGATAGGCAGTTGAAGGCTCGGGCGGTTCACGCTCGCCACGATCTGCCGTTCGCGTTCGCTCTGGGGTACGTCGGGTATCTGGGGTACGAGCTCAAAGCAGATGTCGGTGGCCAACTCGTTCACACCGCGCCGACTCCCGACGCCTCCATGGTATTCGCCGATCGCGCACTGGTCTTCGACCATGAGTCGGGATGCTGTTACGCGATGGCCCTGGTGGAGGAGCACGGCGATCCTGCAACGGCAACCTGGTTCGAGGGTGTAGTCGATGCGCTCACCTCGCTTCGGGAGGGCGCCCATAGTTCTCAGCCCCAGGAAAGTCCGCTGTTCGCACCGGAGTTCGAACAGGACCTGCAACTTCGGCACGATCGTGAGAAGTACCTCGGGCTCATCGAGCAATGCCTTGCCGAAATCAGGTCCGGTGAGACGTACGAGGTGTGTCTGACCAATGTTGCCTCGTTTCCCGGCCCGATCGACGCACTCGATACGTATTCCTATCTCCGCGAGATCAATCCGACGCCCTACAGCGCATTCCTCGGATTCACGGACCTGTCGATCTCCAGCGCGTCTCCCGAGCGGTTTCTTCGGATCGACGCAGACCGAGTGGTGGAGTCCAAGCCCATCAAGGGCACGCGCCCCCGTGGCAGCACACCGGAACAGGATTCCCTGCTGCGGGCGGACCTTCTCGGCAACGAGAAGGACAAAGCCGAAAATCTGATGATCGTGGACTTGGTGCGAAACGATCTGGCGCGGGTGTGTGTACCGGGTTCGGTGCACGTACCGAAGCTGTTCGACGTCGAGACGTATGCGCCGGTGCACCAGCTTGTCTCGACCGTGCGCGGCCGACTGCGCGACGACGCCTCGGCGGTGGATTGCATCGGTGCGGCATTCCCCGGAGGATCGATGACGGGTGCCCCGAAAATCAGGACGATGGCCATCATCGACAAGCTCGAAGACGGGCCGCGCGGCGTGTATTCGGGTGCTATCGGCTACTTCTCGCTGACCGGAACCGCGGACTTCTCCATCGTGATACGGACGATAGTGTCCACCGAGCACGAGGTGACCTTCGGTGTGGGTGGCGCGATCGTCGCGCTATCGGACCCGGAAGAAGAGTTTCAGGAGACGATGGTGAAAGCAGTGTCGATGCGGCGCGCGCTGACCGGCTCCGCGCAGAAAGAAAGCCGGAAGGACAAGTAGGCAGGTCCCTCCGGCTTTCTGTTCCGGTCGTCAGGGTGTCGTGAAGTACTCGAACACTGCCGGTTGGACATTCGGATTGGCATTGACCGTACCGATGATGGTGCCTGCCACGACGCCTATCGCCGTACCGATGATGCAGCCCGCGATGAAGTTCGGGAAAATCGATACGCAGCCGATTGCGAAGCCGAGCCCTGCCCCGATCGCAGTTCCGACGGCGCCGCCGTTGGTGTAACCAATGACGATCTGGTTGATCATGTTGTCGAACGCTGCCTGTTTGGTGACCGGGCCGGCGACCTCGCTGACCAACGATGCAGGCTGCGGAGTCAGCAACAGCTGCCGATCCCCCACCAGCGCAGGGGCGATCGAATACTGTGCGCCGTTCACCGAGTACGTCAACGGCACACTCGCCAGAACAGTTCCGGAATTGCCCACGATATCGACCGAGTCGGCCCCGCTCTCGATGCGGAACGCCCCCGCGTCGAGGACAGTGCTGACAGCACCCTCCGGGGTGACCGAGGTTTCGTAACCGATGGACTCCGTGGGATCTGCGTTCGCTGTTCCCCCACCCAATGCAACCGTCACAGAAGTGGCCGCCAACAGCGTTACTGCCGCTGCAGCCACAGACTTCATTTTTTTCACAAGCATCCCCAGACCGTCGTCGGACGAGCTATTACATTCCGAAGCCAATGGTATTCCTTGACCACCGTCTCGAGTGTGTAAAGCCGATCAATTCGCGAGGTAATTCTCCAAGGCTGTTCCGATTTGCTTCAGCACGTCCGGTTCGATCATTTGATTGTGCGCGCACTCGATAGAACTGACGAACATTTCTCCGGTCACGAATGCACGCCACTGCGCTGGATCGCGTCGAATTCCGTCGCCCGCCCCATGCGCGGCTTCGAAGAACAGAACATCGCCGTCGAAAACGTCGGGAACGAACTCCGCCATGATCGTGGTCGAATTGGCGAAACCATCATTGATACGTTCGAGGTGCGCGGGCGTCAAGCCGGTCTCCTGCCCGAACGATTCGTTCAGCAATGCAACTGCGCCCTCGTACGTCAACGGAGATTCCGATTCGGCTCCAGCGAGGTCGAGACCGAGACCGGCGAGGAGTTCCTCGACACTGAGTCGTCCCTGAGGTGAGTCACCGGAATCTTGCACGTAGCTGTCCAGGATCGTCAGCGACTCCACGACCTGGTCTGTCCGACGGAGTTCTACTGCGACGGCGTGAGCAATCGCACCGCCGAGCGACCAACCGAGCACGTTGTACGGGCCTTCCGGCACAACCCTGCGGATCTCTGTCGCGTAACGCTGCGCCAAAGCCTGGATGGAGTCGAAGGTTCCACCCTCCGCGATGCTGGGCAATTGAATGCCGTAGACGGGTCGGTCCTCGGAAAGATAGCGAACGATGCCCGAGTAACCCCAGGACAGACCGATACCCGGGTGTATGCAGAACAACGGGGTACCCGTCCCCTGCGCACGCAGCGGAATGACTACTCCGAAGGCACTGTCGAGTCCGGTGGACGTATCGGCGTCACGTCCGTCGATCCGAGCTGCGAGCCCGGCCGCCGTGGGATCGAGGAACAGCGACTGCAACGGCACTCGGACACCCGTTGCCGCCTCGAGCGCCGGCACGACACGTGTGGCCACGAGAGATGTACCGCCGAGGTCGAAGAAGTTGTCGTCGACGCCGACCCGCTCGACGCCGAGTACATCGGCGAAGACGCCCACGACAGAATGTTCCGTCGCAGTGGACGCGGCCCGATACGGCATCGAGCTGGAGGTCAACTCGGGCACCGGCAGCGCGCGACGGTCGAGCTTGCCGACCGGGGTCAGCGGAATCTCGTCGAGTACGACTATCGCAGTCGGGACCATGTGTCGCGGCAGAGCTGCAGCAACGTGCTCGATCAATTCGGCTACCTCGGCGTGCCGATCGTCGGCTACGCGAACATACGACACGAGCACGGTGTCCCCGGACGGCGCGGTGTGACCGACCGTGGCGGCGAAGTTCAACGCCGGATGATCGGTGAGTACCGAGTCGATCTCCCCCAGCTCGATCCTGAACCCACGCACCTTCACCTGGAAATCGCTGCGTCCGACGAACTCGATCGTGTGATCGACAGTCCACCGCACCACATCGCCTGTCCGGTACATCCGCTCACCAGGTTCGCCGTACGGATCGGCGACGAAGCGTTCGGCGGTCAGACCGAAGCGATCCAGGTAGCCGCGCGCGGTACCGGGTCCGGCGATGTACAACTCGCCCGGCACGCCGACCGGAAGCGGGCGAAGTCGAGCATCCATGACCAGGAATCGGAATCCCAGTGCCGGACTTCCGACGTCGATGATCTTTCCCGGCCGTAGTGGGCCTCCGACGCTTGCCTGGATCGTGGTCTCCGTCGGACCGTAGCCATTGAACATCATTCGGCCCGGCGCCCACCGTGACACCAGTTCCGGCGTGCACGCCTCACCACCCACGGCGAGCACACCCACGTCCGCGAGGCGCGGGTGTTCGATCGACGCGAGGGCGGCCGGCGTCAGGAACGCATGCGTGACGTGGGCGCGTTCGAGCAGATCTGCCAAGTCGTCGCCGCCGAAGATGCCGGGCGGAACGATGACGATGGTGGCGCCGACACCGAATGCCATGGTCAATTCGTAGACGGATGCATCGAAGCTGGGCGACGCGAGGTGCGAAATGCGGGACGAACGTGTCGGATGGAAACGGAGGGTGACTTCATCCTCCAGGTTGGAGAGTCCGCGATGCCGAACCGCAACGCCTTTCGGGCGACCTGTCGAGCCCGAGGTGTAGATAAGGTACGCCGGGTTGTCCAGGTGCAGCGCCGCCGTGCGATCGGCGTCGGTCACCGGATGCGTCGGGTACCGCAAGACGTCCGAAGCGAATTCCTCGTCGTCGACCACGAGCCACGTGATCGTATCCGGGAGCGACTCTCGATGCGCTCGGACGGTCAGACCTATCGGGGCCTGCGAATCATCGAGCATGTGTGCAATGCGATCCGATGGATAGTTCGGATCCACGGGCAGGAACGCCGCTCCGGACTTCGCGACGGACCAGATCGAGAGGATCGACTCGATCGACCGTGGCAACGCCAACGCGACGAAGGTCTCGGGTCCGACACCGAAGTCGATGAGCATCCGCGCGATCCGCGTCGACCACTCGTCGAGATCACGATAGGTCAGTCCGACGTCACCGTATTCGACGGCGATGCCGTCGGGATTCGCGGCAGCAGCTTCGGCCAGGATCTGCGGCCACGTCCTGGGCTCGCCACCTGCTTCACCGCGAGCCGGTGCGAACATCGGGCGTTCGGTCGACCCGAGAATGTCGACGTCGCCGACGGGTGATGCCGGATCCCGAGTGACCGAATCGAGGATCCGCACGAAGCGGTCCGCGAACGACTGCACTGTCGCGGGATCGAACAGCGCGCTCGCATAGTCGAATGCGCCCTCGATACCCGCTGGCTCGCCACTGCCGTCGAAGGTCTCCGACAGCAGAAGCTGCAGGTCCTGCTTCGCGACCGGTACATCGAAGTCGAATCCTTCGACTGTCAGTCCGGGCAGTTCGAGCTGGGCCTTCGTGTTGTTCTGGAAGGATAATGCGACCTGAGACAACGGCGCATACGATGTCGAACGCGCCGGGTTGAGGACCTCGACGATCCGTTCGAACGGAATCTCGGTGTGCCCGAACGCTTCCAGATCCGAGTCGACCACGCGAGCGAGCAACGAATCGAACGATTCGCTGACGTCGACCACAGTCCGCAGAACGAGTGTGTTCACGAACATTCCCACCAGATCGTCCAGTGCGGCATCACCACGACCAGCGACCGGCGTGGTGATGGCAATGTCGTCGATGCCACTCAACCGCGACAACGTCGCGGCGAATGCGCCGTGTACAACCATGAACATCGTGGCGTTGCGGTCACGCGAGAACACCGACAGGCGGCGGTGCAGATCGGCGTCGATGTCGAACTTCACCCGCCCACCACGGAAGTCCTGGGTGGTGGGCCGCTGGCGATCCGTCGGCAGCGGCAGCAGGTCGGGTATCCCGCGGAGAGTCTCCCGCCAGAAGGTCAACTGGCGATTCGCCACGCTGCTCGCGTCGTCCTCGGCGCCGAGTAGTTCGCGCTGCCACAGCGTGTAGTCCGCGTACTGCACCGTGAGCGTCGCCCAGGCGGGGGCGGTCTCCGAAGTTCGCGCCGAGTAGGCCACCATCACGTCGCGTGCCAGCGGTGCCATCGAAGCACCGTCCGCCGCGATGTGGTGAACGACGACAGCAAGTACGTGGGTCGTCGCTGTGATGTGTGCGGGGTGCTCGGCGTCCTCGACGCGGTACAGCGCGAGACGAATCGGAATCTCCGACGTGACATCGAAGCCGAGCCCAGCGAAGTGGCCGATCTTCTCCCGTAGTTCGCTCTGACCGACCGAGGAGACCTCGACGGCGGGCAGCACGTCGGCTGCGTCATGAATGTGCTGCTCGGGAGCGTCTCCCCGCGAGGGGAACGTCGTGCGCAGAGACTCGTGGCGTTCGAGCACGTCCGCCACTGCACTACGGAGGGCAGATTCGTCGAGAGCACCCGTCAGCTTCACCACGAGCGGCACGTTGTACGCAGGCGAGGCCGGATCGAATCGGTTGATGAACCACATTCGCTGCTGCGCGAGTGACAACGGGATGCTGGCAGGACGCTCGACGGCACGTAGAACGGGTCGACTGTCGCTTCCTGCGGACTCACCAGCCAGTGCGGCCAAACCCGCCACCGTCGGGGACTCGAAGATCGCCCGCACACCGAGGCGAGTGCCGAGTGCCGAGTTGACCCGGGCGATCACTCTCGTCGCCGACAGTGAATCTCCCCCGCGATCGAAGAAGTTGTCGAAAGCCCCTATCGGCTCGGTCCCGAGAATGTCGGTGAAGACCTCGGCAACGGCGACCTCCGTCGCAGTCCGCGGAGCGAGGTAGTCACCTGCGCCGACAGCGAATTCCGGAGCCGGCAACGCCCGGCGATCGAGCTTGCCGACGGGAGTCAACGGAATCTCGTCGAGTTGGACGATGGCCGAGGGCACCATGTGGCCGGGCAGGCTCGCCGACGCATGCGCGGTGAGTTCCGTGTGATCGACCGTCGCACCGGAAGTCGCTCGAACGTATGCGACGAGCATCGTTGCCCCGGAGGGGGATTCGGTCCCGATCGTCGCGACGAAGTCGACGCTCGGATGCGTTGCCAGTACAGCGTCGATCTCGCCGAGTTCGATGCGGAATCCACGGACCTTGACCTGGAAGTCGCTTCGTCCGACGTACTCGACGGTGAACTCCGGCGTCCACCGCACGACGTCACCGGTGCGGTACATGCGCTCGCCTGGCGCACCGAAGGGGTTGGCCACGAAACGCTCGGCGGTGAGGCCAGGCCGATCGTGGTAGCCGCGAGCGAGTCCTGCCCCGGCGAGATACAACTCGCCCTTGACACCGACCGGAACCGGCTGGAGACGGCCGTCGAGAACGACTTCGTGTACAGCCCTAATGGGTCCACCGATGGTGAGCGCACCAGCCGCGTCCAACGGATCACTGATGTTCGACATGATGGTCGCCTCGGTCGGACCGTAGCCGTTGTAGAGGCGACGTCCGGGAGCCCACCGCGACACGAGCTCGGCTGGTACTGCCTCGCCTCCGACGACGACGTGTCGGAAGGTATCGAGACCTGCTGGGTCTACCGAAGCCAACGCGGACGGAGTGATGAACGCGTGCGTCACCCGCTCACGAGAGAGGATGTCGTGCAACTCTTCTCCACCGTAGACGGTCGGCGGAACGATCACCATCGTCGCGCCGCGCCCGAATGCGAGCAGATACTCGAGTACGGACGCGTCGAAGCTCGGCGACGACACGTGCAACGTCCGCGACTCGGGCGTGATGCTGTAGCGCTCGGCCTGCTCGTTCGCGAAGTTCTCCAGACCGCTGTGCGTGACCACGACGCCCTTGGGCAGACCGGTGGATCCGGACGTGTAGATCGCGTAGGCAGTGCTGTCGACGCCGATGCCCGACACCCGCTCGTGTTCCTGAATCGACAAGGGAGAGAACGTGCCGAGTTCCTCGACGAGGAGTGCATCGTCGAGAACGATCCACGACCTACCCTCGGCGAGGGAATCCGGTAGATCCGCAGCGTGACTGCGCACGGTGATCCCGAACGCTGCGCCCGAATCCGTCAGCATGTGCCCGATGCGATCACGCGGGTAGTTCGGATCGACCGGGACGAATGCCGCCCCGGTCTTGGCGACGGCCCACACGGACACCACGGATTCGATGGACCGGGAAAGCCCGAGAGCGACGAACGATTCGGCGTACACACCTCGGGCCAGCAACAGCCTGGCGAGACGGTTCGACGCTCGATCGAGCTCGTCGTAGGTCATCGAAACGTCGCCGAAGCGAAGTGCGGTGCGTTCGGACGAGAGTGCTGCCGCGTTTTCGAATATGTGCGGAAGCAGCACGGTGGAACCGCCTGCCGCACCATGCACCGGCGCGAGCGCCGAATGTTCGAGATCGCTCAGTAGTCCGACTCGGGCCAGCGGTGTCCGGTCGTCCGCGACGATCGCGTCGAGAACTCGAACGACGCGCGCGATGATTCGCTCGACGTCGCTGTCGGAGAACAGATCCGGGAGGTACTTCGCCTTGAGATGGAGACGGTCGTCCACTGACGCGACCAACGTCAACGGGTAGTGCGCAGCATCGGCTCCGACGACGTCGGCTACACGAAGTCCGGCGATGTCGGTGTCTTCCGACAGGCCCGCGCGGTCGACTGGGTACGACTCGAACACGGTCAGCGTGTCGAAGGACACGCCGTTGCCTGCAGCCCGCTGGATGTCGGTGAGGCCGAGATAGTGGTGATCGAGCAGTGACGCTTGTTCCCCTTGAACGCGATCCACGAAATCGCCTAGCGACTCCGAGGGGTCGACCGAGATCCGCACCGGGAGGGTGTTGATGAACAGTCCGATCATCGACTCGATGCCGGGGATCTCCGGCGGACGGCCGGAGACGGTCGCACCGAATACGACGTCGTCTCGACCTGTCAGCGTGGCCAGGACCACGCCCCAGGCACTTTGCACAACGGTGTTGAGGGTGGCCCCGCGATGCGCAGCCAGGTCGCGAAGCGACGCGGTTGCCTCCCTCGACAGCGAGCGTGTCGTCTCGACCGAGGTGCTCGACAGTTCGCGGCCACGATCTGCGTCGGCGAGAAGTGTCGGCTCGAGCTCGCCCGACAGGGCCCTGGTCCACGCCGCTTGTGATGCCGCGACATCACGCCGACGCATCCAACTCAGGTAGTCACGGTATGCGGGAACGCGAGGCAGTATCGAGGCGTCGCCCGCCGTCGCGTACAGCGTCAGCAGTTCCTTGATCAACAACGGGGTGGACCATCCGTCGAGCAGGATGTGATGGTTGGTGAGCAGCAGACGCCACTCCCCCTCGGCCTTGGTGATCAGGGTGAACCGAAGCAGCGGAGCACGATCCAGCGCGAAACGAGTTGCTCGGTCCTCGCGGAGGACTGCTTCGAGCGCGGCCTCGGGATCATGGGAACCGCGTAGATCGAGGTGTGCCCACGGCACGTCGATACCTGCCTGTACGACCTGCACGGACTCGCCGTTCGCGTTGTGCACGAACGCTGTGCGCAGATTCGCGTGTCGGTCCAGTAGTGCCTGCGCTGCAGCTTTCATCCGCTGCGCATCCACGACTCCACGCAGTTCGAGTCCGAGTTGAACCATGTACGCGTCGACACCGA
>NZ_LVCV01000487.1 GCF_001647195.1 Rhodococcus sp. EPR-157
TCTACGTCCGGTGTCGACAGGACACCGGACGGGAATGCGAATGTGGCGTCGAGGACGGGTCCGGCCTCCGTGGTGTTCGTGACCGCGTTGATGTCGAGCAACGCCGGAACCGGCATGTTCGGGTTCTGAGCGTCGCCGAGTGTGGTGTCGGACACCGGAATCCAACCGACGTCCTCCATGCCCTCGGAGGATGCCGTCGCGAACCGTCCGAGATAGTTGAAGCTGACTTGAGGCTTCGCGAACTGCGCCAGAATCTCGCGCCCCTCGTCCGTCAAGTATCGCGCCATGCCGAAGCCGATCCCATGGTCGGGGATCGTCAGCAGCTGTTCCTTGACGGCCTTGATCGCTTCGCCCGCAGCCATCCCGCCTGCCAACGCATCGTCGATGTCGACGGCAGCGAGATCGAGCCTGACCGGGAAGATCGTCGTGAACCAGCCGACCGTTCGTCCGAGATCGGCGCCCGGAACGACTCCGTCCTCACGGCCGTGGCCCTCGAGGCTGACGAGTGCGTCGCCGACAACGGTTCCGCGCTCGCGTCGCCACGCGATGAGTGCCATGGCCAGGCCTGCCAGAAGACCGTCGTTCACGCTGCCATGGAATTTCTCCGGGACCGTCGTGAGAAGCCGCTCGGTGACCGCCGTCGGCAGTGATGTCCGGATGCGCTGGACCGTCGCGTCGACGTCGACAGTCGGATCGAGCGGACGTGAGCCGATGACGGGGTCGTCGCCGGACAGAATCCCGGTCCACAGCGCCATTTCGTCGGTGCGAGCTTGGGCGACCTCGACGAGACCGTTTGCCCAGCGCCGCATGGAGGTTCCGGTTTCGGCGAGGACCGGGTCCTGGCCTGCAACGATCTGCGACCATGCAGAAGCGAGATCCGGTACCAGAATTCGCCAGGACACACCGTCGATGACCAGGTGGTGGGCGACGATCAGCAATCGTCCGGCACCGGACGGCCCCTCGAACCACACCATCTGGATCATCCGTCCGACCGCCGGATCCAGCCGATCCGCTGCCGCGTCGAGTTCCGCTGCCGCCAGTTGTGAGAACTCTTCTCCTGCAACGGCCTTCACGTCGACATGATGCAGCACAGACGACGCGCTGACGGAGCCGACGGGAGCGACCGTCTCGATCCAGGCACCGTCGTCGGCTAGGTAGAGCTGTGCCCTGAGCATGTCGTGGGCGTCGAGGATTGCCTGCACCGTGCGCTCGAGCACCGGCAGTTCGATGTCCGGCGGAAGCTGCAGCAGCGCCGTCTGGGTGTAGCGCCCGAACTCGGAGCTTCGTTCCAACATCCAGTGCACGATCGGTGTCAGAGGTAGAGGGCCGACGCCGCGTCCTTCGAACTCCTCGAGAACGACGATCGGGGTGTCCTCGGCCAGAGCGACAACCTCGGCCAGCCCGGCGACGGTCTTGCGTTCGAACACGTCGCGGGGCGCGATGACGAGACCGGCAGCCTTTGCACGCGACACCAGCTGGATGGACATGATGCTGTCCCCGCCGAGCGCGAAGAAGGAATCGTCGACGCCGACGGTATCGATACCGAGGACTTCCGCGAACAGTGCTGCCAGGCTCTGCTCGACATCGGACGCCGGGGCGCGGCTCTGGGTCACACGAGACGAGAAGTCCGGCGCCGGGAGCGACTTCCTGTCGAGTTTGCCGTTCGCAGTCAGTGGCAGCTCGGCAAGTACGACGAGAGCAGCCGGCACCATGTATGCC